>JBAYOE010000078.1:0-6975 GCA_041678405.1 Sphaerochaetaceae bacterium
CAAACGAGTTAAACCGTTCTATATCGGTAAAAAGAAATTTAACTTCGGCAAAATCCAAAAGAAAGTCAATTTCTTTATCCGACAGTTGATAATCCAAAGGAACAACTATCGCATTTGCATATAAAACGGCCAAATAAGCAATGGTCCACTCAATACTGTTTTTGCCGGTAACCGCTACCTTAGTCTCTTTGGTGACTCCTGCTTCTATCAAATAATCGGCTAGCTGCAAACACTTTTCACGGGCCTCTTTGTAGCTAAAGGTAACCTCTTTAGGGCTAAATGAGGTAAAACACCTGTTATCGGGGTATCGAGTTGTTGTGATATCAAACATCTGAGGGATAGTCGGCCATCTACCCTTAAAGACTGAGCCTCTATACTCATCCAAAAAATCCCAAGGATTTCCTTTGATAGATTTTTTGCCCATAGAAGCCTCCTTACAGAATTTAAAATTTGTTCTTAATAATAAAGCTATATGCTGTTTAAGGCAAGAGAAGAATAACACTAATCATAAAACTGTCAACTACTACAAATATTGACCAAACAAGGGGCCTGTAATAGAGTGGCTTCATGCAGTTCTCTACCTTTGATCAATTTTGTATGTACGCTGAATCTTTTGTAAATCTTGAGAAAAAGAACAGCAATTATGATGTGCGCAACTATCGTTTAGATCGGATGAATGCACTTTTAAATCATATTGGTAATCCCCATTTGGAGTATAAAACACTCCATATCGCCGGCTCTAAAGGCAAAGGCTCAACAGCCAATTTTTTAGCAACTGCCATCGAAAAACTCGGTTATAAAACAGCATTATACACCTCCCCCCATCTGGTAGATTACAGAGAACGCTTCAGTTTAGCCGGAAAGTTCTTCAGCGAGAATGAATTGGTCTTGGCAGCCAATACTTTAGTCCAAAAACTGTCGGACTTCACATTTACCGACCAATGGGGAACAAGTCAGCCTACTACATTTGAGCTTTTAACAACTTTCGCTTTCCTTTTATTTGCACTGACAAAATGTCAGTGGGCGGTTATAGAAACAGGCTTAGGCGGCAGGCTGGATGCAACAAATGTCATTAACCCGGTTGCAGCAATTATCACACCGATTGAATTGGAACATACTGCCATCTTGGGAGATACGATTACCCTTATTGCAACCGAGAAGTCAAAGATAATCAAAAAAGGGATTCCTTTGTTTCTCGCTTTCCAAGACAAGGAAAGCAGGACTGTTTTTTACAAAGAGGCTCAGCAAAACAACTCTCCTGTTTACGACCTAAAAAAAGAAGTAAAAAGGATTTCCACTAAGACAACAAAAGAGGGACAACTGGTTAATATTGAGTGGCAAGAGGGACAGATTACCTCAATGGTACTTAACATGCTTGGCTATGTCCAAGCAGAAAATTCGGCTTTAGCACTCCTAGTTTTAAAACATTTGGGCCTGTACAAAGAAAATCTGAGTGAGAGTGCCTTACAAGAGGCTAAAATGGCCGGGAGAATGGAAATTATAGCTTATAATCCCACAATAATTATTGACGGAGCCCACACCGTTAAATCTTTGAGCCACTTAACAGAATCTTTTGTCGAGCTGTACGGTGAAGAGGGAAACAGTGTTATTTATGGAGCATTGGAAGATAAAGACCATGTTCATATGAGTCATTATTTGCTTAAGCATTTTACAAATATTATTGTCTCAACTCCGGGAACATTTAAAAAAAGCGACCCGGACAGCCTTTATGCGCTCTTAAAAGTTGAAGCACACGGCTATCCCAACAATCCAAACATTTTTTTAGAAAAGGATCCAAATTGCGCTTTACGGTTGGCATTAAAACTTACGGATAAAGAGCATGCTATACTTTGTAGCGGTTCTTTTTATATGGGGGGAGAAATTATTTCGGCTTTCCAAAGAAAAAATATAGAGGTTGCATGTCCCTAAATTACAAAGAGATTGCTTTAATACTCAGCGAGTTGCCCCTTACTCACAGTTTAATCCAAAAAGTTCATCAAATCGGTTACAACGGACTTTTGTTTGAACTTTACTCCCCCACTGAAGGATTTTGGGAACTTTATGTTGAAATCGGGACAAACTTCAGTCGTCTGCATCGTCTCAGCAGCCCTCCAAAAGAGCATAAAAGTAAAAAAACAGCCAAGTTACAACGCTTCATCCAATATTTAAGAGCCCATATAGAGGGTTCTAAAATAGTTGAATGTTATCAGATAAAAAATGAGAGAATAGTTGTTTTAAAAGTTGCCCAAAAAGAGACCATAAGCCATTTGGTTATAAGGCTCTTCAGCGCTTCAGCGGCAAACGTAATTGTGTGTGACGAGCAGATGGTTATAAAAGAGCTCTTTTATCGGAGGCCTAAAAGCGGCTTAATTGCCAACTCCCAATTAATTATAGAGGAACCTAAAGAAATCGATGAACAGAAGTTTCAAATCAGAGATTATCCCAAAGAGGTTTCGTTTAACGAATTTATTGAAAGCAGTTATAAGATAGGCACTTCTTTTGATTTAAGCGATTTGGAAAAGTTGGTTGAAGAGAAAGAACAAAACTCTCTTACCAAACTTTACAAACAATTAAGCATTGTCGCAAACAATTTAGAAAAGAGCCAAAACTACCCTCAATACAAAGAAATTGGGGATTTGTTAAGCAGTAATATTCACCTGCTGAAAAACAATATACAGTGGATTACCCTTAAGAATTTTAGTACCGATAATGATATCACAATCCAATTGGATCCCCTTTTAAAGCCCTCGGAGAACATTGAAAGCTATTACACCAAGTATAAAAAGGGAAAAACAGCTTATGAGAGATTTGCCAGTGATATCTCTTTAATAAAAGAAAAAACTAAAGAACAGCAAGAGTATTGGACTCAACTAAAATCAAAAATAAAAACCGGCAGTGAAAAAGAGAAAAAAGAGATTCTCTTACATCTGCAACAGGCAAATCAACTTTTTAAACAAACAGAGACAAAAACAATCGGTCTCTCTTTTAAATCGGGTGAATTTACTATTTTGGTGGGACGTAATGCCGATGAAAATGACCAACTGTTGCGCCAGGCGGTAAAAGGCAACGATTGGTGGCTCCATTTACGGGATAATCCGGGTTCTTACGTGTTTATAAAAACAATGAGAGACAAATCAATCCCATTAGAAACTATCTTAGATGCCGCTGCTTTGGCTATGCTCTACTCAAAAGCTTCTAAAGGGAGCAAAGCTGATTTATACTACACCCAGGTGAAATATTTGCGAAGACAAAAAGGGGGCAAAAAAGGGGCTGTTATCCCCACTCAAGAAAAAACTATTATTGGGACGCTGGACGAAAAGCGCATAAGCCGGCTATTCTTAACAAAGAGTCAGTTTTAAAGGTACTTAGATGGACGAGATAGTAGTAACAAGTCAGAGGCACAACAATCAAAGTCGTACTTTAATAAGAATCGGAGATGCCTCGGATGATTTTCCCAGTCACCTTCTAACCGGTGAAAAAGAGGTTGGTTACACCTACATAGATTCCAAGATTTCCCAATGGGAATGGATTAACGTGATTGACATTGAACAAAACAGATACATTGTCAGTCACGAAATCGACCTGCTCCCCTTTAGAGCCATAACAACCACCCTCAGATCTGATGCTCTCAGACTCATCAGAGAATTAGCCGATTTCTGTCTCAAATTGAGCGAAGAGTTTTTAGACCCTTACAACGGATTTATTGAAACCTGGCGAATTTTCTTCATTAAGAGCGGCGGATTTCTTATTTTACCGGATCAGCTTTCCCAGATAATTTTATACTGCTCGGACAGTCAAAGACGTAACGAGTGTTATTACCACTATTTAAAACCAAACACATTTTTCCCTTTTGCCCTCTCATTTCAATTTACCCAATTTCTCTATCTTGCCGCAGCTAAGGAAAACCCCTACTCACCCAGCAGTGTCCGTTATGATAAATGGCGCCACATTCCCCTCTCTTTGGGTTTTACTACACTCGATAAAAAAACAGCTGCATGGATCGATAAAACGCTCTTTCTCTCTTTCAAAGAGCAACAAAAACTTGTCAGCTCAGCCTATAGTGCCCAAGAGAATCTGAAATGGTTTTTACAGGAGAGTGAAAATCTTAAGTGGCAGTTTGAAAGTGATGAACTTGTAGAAACATTTAATTATAAAACTTATAAGTCCAATTTAGATAAAAGGGTGACACGGAAGAAATTTCTACAGGAAAAAACACCGTTGTTTATCTCAATAATCATAACCATTGCTTTGGCAATCTCAATTTTAGTGGGAGTTAAAAGCAAACCAAATTACAGCTATACCGACTCAGTTACCCTTATAGAGGACTTCTATCATGCTTTGAATGAGTTTGATCTTAAAAAAGCCGCTACCACGATGAAGCAGTTTGCCAAAAATCCGTATGAGAAAGAGGTCGGAACCCTTTATGTCGCCCATCAGATGAGAAGCGCCTATAACAGTGAAGAAAACCCCTTAGAAGGCACTTTGTGGCAAACAAGAGATTTAAATATAACTCAAATCTCAGATGAGAGTTTCAAGGTCGATTATATAAAAACACTGATTATCCAAGAAGATGAATCGACTACCGTTGTTAACGAACTGAGTGAAGAGGCTCTAATAAAACTCAAAAAGAGAAATAACAGTACCGTAATCGATGAGATAGAGATTTTAAAAAGTACTCTGATTGATTCTTACAAATTAGAATTGTGATAAATAGTTATCCAACAACTCTTTTATCTCTTTTTTTTGATCGGTTAATACCCAATTTACGTTTGCAATGCTTCTGAAAAATGTCATTTGTCTTTTAGCATACCGCAGACTGTTTTTAACTATCAACTGCTCAATTTCACTGTTGTTTAACCCCTCAACAAAGAACTCCTGATAACCGATTCCCTGTAAAGCAGGCCAACTGCCGTCTGCCCCGATTGCTTTTATTTTTTGAACCTCTTCGATTAGCCCGTCATTAAACATCTGCCTGACACGTTCTCTGATTCTTTTTTCCAGAATCTCTTTTGGGGCATGCAATCCAAGTATTAAAGGATTCAGATTATCTCTTGCTTTATCCGGAGTTTTAAACTGAGAAAGGGGCTTACCGGTAGCCAAGTAGACTTCAATTGCTCTGGTAATCCGATACAAATCGGCATGGTGTATTTTCTCTGCCGATAGGGGGTCAATCTTCTTTAAATACGAATAACAGTAATCGGAACCCCGTTCTTTAAGAAGTGTCTTAACCTCTTCTCTTATGCTTTCATCACTTTTAGGACTTGTCGGTAAACCAAAATAAAAATGCTTAAAATAGTAAGCCGTCCCTCCGCAAAGAATCGGAATTGAGTTATGGCTATAAATCTGTTGACAACACTCATCAGCCAGTTTGACAAACTCCCCAACCGAAAAGCTCTCAGAGGGGTCTCTTATGTCAATTAAATGGTGTTTAATTTTTTCCAGCGTTGTTTTTGAAGGTTTGGCCGAACCGATATCGAGTTGACGGTAAATCTGCTTTGAGTCGGTACTTATTACCTGAAATCCGTTTAAAAAGAGCTCCTCTAGCAGGGCAGTTTTACCCACCCCAGTCGGTCCAAAAAGGAATATAAGGGGTTTATTGATTGTCGTCTGTGGTGTACTCGATGTCATCTAGTAGCACCTGCTGAAGCACTTTAGAGACAACTTTTTCGTTGTTGTTCTCTATCTCTTCATCTCCGTCAGCAGCTACGATATTGGCTAGGCTTATGGCGACACAGGTCATCTCATAAACATTTTTTTCTTTGTCAATCAAGACATCTAACGGGACTCCCAAGGCACTTCTCCTATTAATTTATTGCTATAGCTTCACCATACTAAAACATTTTAAAACTTTTGACTAGCGGTTTGCCAATCGTTTCTTAATCTCAGAGACAATAATTGAAGCAACTTCTGTTGCCTCTAAATTGTTCGTATCGATAATCAAATCGGCAATTTTTGTCTCATTATTATCGATATTGTAGAGCCGCTTGTAGCGGGCACTGTCTCTTTCATCCCTCATTTTTGTCTCTTTGAGTTTGTCTTTGAAATCGCCCCCTTCTCGGGAAAAAATTCGCTTTGAGCGCTCTTGTAATGAGGCATCTAAATACACTTTCAAATCGGCCTCTTTTAAGACCCAGATGGCCAGCCGTGAGCCCAATACACAGTTTTCATGTTTAAGAGCCATCTCTACTTGGCGTTTGTCCAGTTCTAAATCGATCGAATCATCTGTTTCGGCTAAATGACTCAGATGCCAAAAGTCGACATTACGTTCTTTAGCCATCATTCTAAATGTAAAATTTATTAAAGGATAATTCATTGTTTTTGCAACGATAGAACTGACCGTTGTATTGCCGCATCCACTTTTGCCAGAAATTGCTACTCTCACCAACCTACCCTCTACTCAATATTTCTAAGCTGTTCTCTGATGTTTTCCAAACTCTCTTTCATGGTAACCAAATAGTAACTTACTTCCACCATCGTATTCTTACTACCGATGGTATTCACTTCCCGATTCATCTCTTGGGCTAAGAAGTCCAGTCTTTTACCGACAGGCATCTGCCCATTTAACAACTCAACAAACGTCTTGATGTGACTTTTAAGGCGTATTAATTCCTCATTTATTGAATATTTAACCAATAAAGAGGCTACCTCCTGTAAAAATCGGTTCTCATCATACCCTTTTAACCCTAACAATTGCTCAAATCTTTCTAAAAGATTCTCTTTAATTTTTGTTTCTAAAGTTTTTTCATACAAAGAGACATTGTTAAAATCGTCCTCAAATTGATTAATTAAATGAATTAAATCACCTTTTGTTGCCAACCCCTCTTTCTCTTTAAGGTTTATACACTCATCCAATGCCTCTTTTAAAAGAGAGAATAGCTCTTCTTTAAAAGATTCTCCGTCAGTTTCAACATTAGTAACTAACAAGCCTTCACAGCCGATGTAATCAGATAGTGTCGTTTCCAAATCCAAATCAGA
>JBAYOE010000079.1:0-6937 GCA_041678405.1 Sphaerochaetaceae bacterium
AGAGAGGAATAAAAAAAATACAGATTCTTAAAAATTCCCCTTTTGTCCATTTCCTCAATCAAGATGAGAAAGAAGAAATCCCAATGGGAATGGCCACAAATAAGAATCTAAAAAATGTTTATATAGCTGAACAGTATTAGTTTTTAAACAACTTTTTTGATTGCGCCCACTGGACAGTTTCTTATGCAGGCAAGACAAGTATCACATTTTTTATCAACTATGGAGTTTATGGATCCATCGTCATTAAAATAGATTCTGATATAGCTTAGAGAGGGAGAAAATATTTTTGTTTTTTCAAAAGAGCAGGTCAACTCACATGTCCTACAGCCAACACATCTGGTGTTATCAACTGTTACCATTGCAAAAAATCTCCTTCTCACAAGGGAAGTTCAATCCCACTTTTCTCAGCTAATTTTATCAGATAATCTAAATTTAACTTTTTCAGTGTGGTTTTAGTGGGAATTCCGAAAGCTATTTCCCAACCATGATTGGCATAGTACTGGTCTAACATTTTATTATATTTCTCTAAATCGATAAACTCGCCTTTAAAAGGTCCATTTGTTACTTGATTCTCAACTAATTTTGCAGGAGGCAAATCATCCTTACGGCTAAAACCGGCATTAATCAAATTGTACATTCGTTCTATTGTTTGTATTTTTTCTCCGACCTCTTTTAGCGATTCAACATCCAAATCTTCACCTGTTATGAGAAAGTGAAAATCTGAAAGATGCTTAAAATTATAGACATCAACATCGGTCCAGCTGGAAGCCAGTACGCAAATTCCCATACTATCAATAACAGCTTTATATTGCTCTTGGAATACCACCAAGTCAGCTTTATAATCATAGCTGTTAACCGGAGGATAATCCTCTATTCCTAAAAGTTCCATGCTTTGTCTGGAGTTGAGCTTCTGAGATTCTTGTCCCGGTGCTCCTCTTAAATGTCCTCCTGCTTTTGTGCTTGTCATTATTCCCAAAGCCCACCCTTTGTATGGTCTGGTAGCAGCTTCCATAAGGGCATTTTTTTTAACTGTCATTGCCAAATTCTCACCCTTTCCCAAAAACTCAACCGCTTTGTATAAGCCCAACGCCAATATTGAACCAAAGCCCTCTTTCTTGGCAATCATCTCAATCAGTTTTACGACGGTATCGATGTCATCCCATTTTAAGATCAAACCTTCCGTATCTTTTATATTTATTAGTCCTTTCTCAAAACACTCTATCGACCAAGCTATTACAGACGAGAGATGATCACTGTCTAGGCCTAACCTATTTGCTAAAGCATTGGCATAGAAAGCCCCTTCAGAGGATTTGGAATCTATATTAGAACCAAAGGATCTAAATGAATTAGCATGGAAACCTTCAGAATAGAGGTTCTTTACTTTATAAATGCTACTGCAATAAACAGGGCAGTCAAAACAACCTTTACGTTGAATAACAAAATTATTATCAAAAACTTCTCTACTGATGGAACTTATCGATTCATCATCCCAATAATCATCACTCATGTTTCTGACACCGTGAGGCCTGGCAGAAAGAGGAAGAGTATAGGGTAAAAGAGTTCCCCCTTTTTGGTGATTTTTAACCGCCTGGCTGGGATAGAATTGATTTTTAATGAAATCGTTACGGTAACTTATAAATTCAGCCGGTTTAGCTACAGTTACTTGGCCCGACCCCGATATCGCAATTGCTTTGAGGTTTTTTGACCCCATTACGGCACCAGAACCTCCATAACCGACAGTTCGGGCTCTGTCAACAATAATGGTGGCAAAAGCTACCTGATTGATTCCGGCTTCACCAATACAAAGTGATTTTAAATTTTTATCCTGTTCTAACTCTTTTATCTTTATGTCTGTCTGCCATGTATCTTCACGCCAAATGTCTTTAGAATCTCTAAAGAATACTCTCTGATCTTTGATATAAAGATAAACTTTTTCATCAGACTTGCCTAAAACAACGATATGGTCATACCCACAAAATTTCATTTCTGCGGCAAAATGACCTCCCGCGTTCCCTGAACCAAGGCCTCTGTTGATTACACTTTTAAACTCCACAGAGAGGCGACAGGCCGTGGGAGCCAGGGTACCTATCCACGGCCCGGCGCCAAAAATTAGAGGGTTTTCAGGGCCAAGAGGGTCAGTATCTGGCTGAGTAAGTTCACTTAAAAGTTTAACGTTTATTCCACGCCCACCTATAAAGTGTTTGTATTCTTTTAGGGACTCAGTCCAATACTTCCTTTTTGTTAAATCAACATAAAGGATTGACCCTCTATAACCATATTTCATGTCAAAATCCCAACACTTGTCAGCTCTATTGGAGGAGTGCTGTGTGTATTACATCTTTAAGTAAAGCAGCTGCTGCCCCAATCGGCGAACTTTTTCCTCCGCTGATAGTAAGCATACCCATTGTATCGGTATCGTAACTAACAGCCTTTTCCGAGAAATTTATTGAAGCAAGGGGGTGATTTGCATCAAGTTTTTCCGGTTGGACAGTAAGCTTAATTTTACCGTTTTCCATTACCCCTTTACCTATAAGTTTTATAACCTTTCCCTCTTTTGTTGCTATGTCAATCTCTTCGGGTGTAACTTCTGTAATTCCTTTTCTGTTAACATCAGTCAAACTAGCGTTAACACCAAAAACCCTGTTAGCTATCAAAACACATTTATTAGAGGTGTCAAAACCTTCAACGTCTAAAGTTGGATCAGTTTCTGCTATTCCTAATTTTTGAGCTTCAGCTAAAGCGGAAGCGTAGCTGCTTCCTTCAAGGCGCATTTTTGTAAGAATAAAGTTAGTCGTCCCATTAAGTATTCCCTCAAATGAGAGAACCTGTGAGCCGGCAGTTGATAAAATTCCCACGTCTAAAGTCGGTAAAGCAGCTGCTGTTGCTGCGCTGATAAACAGCCTTGTACCACTTTTTTTAGCCTTTTCATTTAAATCAGAGTAGTAGAGAACCAGCGGTCCTTTGTTTGCAGAAACTATATCAAAGCCCTTTTCAATTGCAGCATACATATGGCTGGTTGCCGGTTCACCATCTTTTAAGTTAGTAGGTGTTGTTTCTACAATCATATCAGCTTCGACTGTTCTTATAAGCTCCGGGCCGGATACTTTCTCTCTCCATAAATTTGCTAACGAACTAGGTGGATTTTTTGCCTCTACATGTTTAAGAATTGCACTGACATCTAAAGCTTTGCCATCATCGTACAGAGAGCCCCCCAATTCGGCTATTGCAACAACTTTTAGTTCTAAACCAAATCTCTTTTTGATGTCTGCGTTTTTATCAACAACAAGGTGTGCAAATTGCCTTCCAACATTACCTAGCCCACAAATAATAATCCTTTTCTCTCTCATTTTTATCTCCTAGCTATAAGTTTTGAATAAACTGTACTATCAACCTGAGCCTCAATCACTGAGGGGCCTTTATGGGCAAAAGCTTTACGCATAGTCTCATCTAAATCTTCACTTTTAGTGACTCTATAAACAGGAAGACCTAAGAATATATCCGTACCGAACATACTCCCTTCATACAAATCAACTTCATATTTTTGGTAGTTCTTCCATTGTTGCTTTACATCAATTAGGCTTAAATCATTATCATTCAAAACGAGGAATACAACTGTCAGGTTTAACCTTCGTGCCGTCATTAATTCTCCAAAGTTCATCAAAAAACCACCGTCTCCCGATACACAGACAACAGGTACATTCTCACCGACAGCAAATTTAGCTCCAATGGCTGACGGAACTCCAAAGCCCATTGATGACCAACCGTTGGTCATAATTTGTCTCTTAGGGCCAGGTGTTTCCCACAACTGCCCAATAAGATGGGTATGAGCTCCAACATCACAGGTCATCACTCCATTTTCTGGTAATGTTTTCCGAAGGGCATCTAAAACTTCACTGCTTGTTAATCGCTCTGATTTAGGTCGCAAAGCAACTCCTATCTCTTTTTTGACCATTTCAATTTTAGAGTAATCCCACTCTTTTTTAGCTCCTTCACTCTTATTCAAGTAATCCAAAGCATCAGAAACTGAGCCAATTATCTGAAGAACATCGACATCTTTAGGAACATCCCCAACTACTGAATCAATATGGATTAGAGGAGTTTTAGGAATCCAGTCTTCATAGTTGAATTCAATCGGGTCATAGCCAATTCCTACAACCAAATCAGCCTCTTTAATGATTGGGTCTAACCTTGTACTGAGAGCATGAAACACAACTCCTAAATAGTTTTTATGATTTTCTTTAATCATCCCTTTCGCCATTGGTGTTAAGACAACCGGTACATCGAACTTTTCGGCTAATTTAACTATCTCCTTATCTATATTCTCATACCTGTTAGCCGATAAACCTACTGCCAGCAAAGGCCTTTTAGCAGTTAAAAACTGTTCTCTTAGTGCCTTAAGCATTGCAGAACCAATTTTGGGAGCTTTGCAGATTTTAATTTCGGGGACATCGACTTCTTCTACAACCTCTTTGTCGGTTATATCGGCAGGTAGCCCAATATGCACTGGTCCAGGAACCTCACTGTAAGCTATCTCAATGGCCTTACTGATTGTTCTTTTAACTGAGTGTGTGTTTAATCGAGTTGTCCACTTGGTAATCGGCTCATAGATTTTCTGATGGTCGATGTTCATTTGCACTGTTCTATGCCTATTGGCGTCGCTCATTTCAGTTGTAAGAGCCAGCAGTGGAACTCTGTCTAGGTAAGCACAACCCACTCCGGTTGAGAGGTTTGTCGCCCCAGGACCGAAAGTACCGTGACAGGCTGCAATTTTACCTGTTATCATCGCATAAGCTGTTGCCATGAAACCTGCAGATGCCTCATTCTTAACCAGAACAAACTGTATTCCTTCTTTTCGACAAGCTTCCATGTATGAAAGCGACGGTCCTCCCGGAATCCCAAACAGATACTCGATACCATGCCTTTTCAACTCTTTAATTACTAATTGTGCTACTGTCATTTATTTTTCCTCTATTTTCCCTTATTAGGTAGTTTTACTTAACCCAAAGATTCTGCTACCTCAATAATCAACTGTTCATCGACTGCTACTTTTTCTTTTTCACTCATAGCAATGATTAAGTCTCTTATATCGATATGCTTATAGTTTTCCATTACTTTTTTTACAAGAGGATAAAATCCTGAATGGAAGCCGGAGTATCCAAAAGTCAACTCCTCAGAAGAGAACCTATTAACACCTTTTAGCAGGGGATAAATTGTATTATCGTTAAGATCACTTAAGATTTTATAATCTAAATTAACGTTATACCCATATCTTTTTAGGACTAAAGCAACTATCTCTGTCGGGGCATTGCCAGAACTCCGCCCAAGTCCTCCGACACTTACGTCAATTGAAGTAGCTCCACTTTCCACGGCTGTTAAGATATTTGCAACGCCCATTTGTAAATTATTATGGGCATGAAAGCCCATCTCGGCATTCCTGGTATTAAGGGTTCCCTGTACTATTCGTTGCCGCACTTCGTAAGGCATCATTGTCCCGGCAGAGTCCATTACAGTTATTAAATCTAATTTCCAAGAATCAACTTTTTTAACAATTTCAATATAGTCATCAATATCGACAGCGTATCCTTTCATAAGGCAAATATTAACATATAAGCCTCTCTCCTTGGCATGCCGTACATATTGCTCAACCTCATCAACTTCAGTAATATTGCTCCCAATCCTAATAAAATTACAGCCGTTATCGGCTAACATGTCGATATGTTTTTTATCCCCAAACTTAGCTAGGAAAAACATTCCGTATTTGGCTTTTTTTATCTCTTCTTTAGCAATATCTAAATACTCTTGTTCACTTAAAATACCTGGTTTGCCACATTTGTCTCTGGCACCGAGTCCTAACCCATGCCCTAGATCAATATACCCGACACCACTTTTATCAAGAGCGCTTATAATAGTTCTGAAAGTCTCTTCCGAAAAGTTAAAATCTACTGCATTGCTTCCATCACGAATCGTACAATCAAATACCTTAAATTCCATTGCTTTCCTCCTAGTCCATTTTATCGACGGCTTTCTTCATCCTTGATAATCCCTCTATTAGCAGTTCAGTTTCTAAAGCAAAACTAATTCTTTGGTATCCTGGATAGCTAAAAGCTGTGCCAGGAACTAAAGCTATATGGGCTTCGTCCAGAATATAAGAAGCAAACTCTAGATCAGAGTTAATCACCTTCCCTCCGCCTTTTCTGCCGAGTAGCTTTTCAATATTAAAAAATACATAAAAAGCCCCGTCGGGAGCGCTACATTTAACACCTTCAATATCCTTCAACATTTTTACAACAATATCTCTCCGTTTTGCGTACTCTGATACCATAACACCAATGTCATCTTGCTTACCCGTTAAGGCATAAGCAGCCGCTTTTTGGGTAATCGAGTTCACATTTCCGGTGACGTGTCCCTGAAAATTAGTCATTGCCTTTATTATGTTGGTCGGTCCAGCGGCATAACCTAATCTCCAGCCTGTCATTGAATATGTTTTAGAAACTCCATTGACGGTGATTGTTCGCTCTTTAAAGTGTTTATCAAGCGAAGCTATGCTGACATGTTTAAAATTGTCGTAGCAGATTTTTTCGTAAACTTCATCAGTAATAATCCAAAGGTTTTTTTCTACTGCAAGATTGCCAATTTCTAATAGATCTTTTTCAGAATACATCGCCCCTGTGGGATTGTTTGGGGAGTTTATCAGTATCGCTTTTGTCTTTGAGGATATTTTATCCCTAATTTCGTCTGCGGTTAGTCTAAACCCGTTTTCTTCTTTAGTGGGAACCAGTACAGCATTGCCTCCACAGAGCTTTATTTGCTCAACAAAACTAACGTAAGCAGGAGAGGGAACCACAACTTCATCACCCGGATTAACAAGGGTTCTAAAGGCGTTATAGAGAGCTTGCTTAGCCCCATTGGCTACCGTAACCTGATTTAGCTCATATTC
>JBAYOE010000080.1:0-6907 GCA_041678405.1 Sphaerochaetaceae bacterium
AGGATATCAACCGGAAATGGCCTACTTTGAATGCGCCCACGAGATGAAATTAATTGTTGATTTAATTAACCAAGGCGGTCTTTCATACATGCGCTACTCAATCAGCGATACCGCCGAGTATGGTGATTATGTCAGCGGCAGCCGAATCATAACCGATGAAACAAAAAAAGAGATGAAAAAAATTCTGCAGGAGATTCAAGATGGGAAGTTTGCCCGATCTTGGCTTTTGGAGAATCAGGTGAAAAGACCATTCTTTAACGCAAAAAGGAAAATGGAAAGTGAAAGCCTTTTAGAGACTACCGGCAAAAGATTACGTGCCCTTATGAGCTGGTTGAAAAAGTAGAGACCTAAAAAGGTGAAAAGGAGGTAGGGTATGGGAAATCATATAGCTATTTTTGACACAACTCTCAGAGACGGGGAGCAAGCTCCCGGTTACAGCATGAACTTAGAAGAGAAACTAAGATTTGCAAAACAGCTGGAGACTCTGGGCGTCGATGTGATAGAGGCAGGTTTTGCAATTGCGTCCCCCGGAGATTTTGCTTCGGTTCAGGCAATTGCCGCTACCCTAACTACCTCCACGGTTGCTTCGCTGGCTCGGGCATTGCAAAAAGATATTGATGCCGCTTGGGATGCCGTGAAAAAGGCTGCAAAGCCCCGAATTCACACATTTTTAGCTTCCAGTGACCTTCATTTAGAATACAAGCTGAAAATGAGCAGAGAACAGGCTTACGAGCAGGCGACCAAAATGGTTGCCTATGCCAGAAATCTTGCCCCTGAGGTGGAGTTTTCTCCCGAGGATGCCACCCGCAGTGATTTAGATTTTCTTTGTTACCTTGTAGAGGGAGTAATTAATGCCGGAGCAACTTTTGTAAATATTCCCGACACGGTTGGTTATACGACACCAAATGAATTTGGCAATCTCATAAAACATCTGATGAACAACGTTCCTAATATTGATAAGGCAACAATTTCTGTCCACTGTCATAACGATTTGGGATTAGCCGTTGCCAATACCCTTGCAGGCTTGGATGGTGGAGCACGTCAGGCAGAATGTACCATCTGCGGAATCGGTGAAAGAGCCGGTAATGCCGCTTTGGAAGAGTTAATAATGGCCGTAAGAACCCGCAACGATGTTCACAATTACAGTTACAGCATAAAGACTGAAGAGCTTTATAAAACAAGCAGACTCCTATCGAGTATTACCGGAGTACAAATTGCCCCCAACAAAGCAATTGTGGGAGCAAATGCATTTGCCCATGAATCGGGAATCCACCAGCACGGTATGATGGCGAACAGACTCACCTATGAGATTATGACACCAGAATCAATCGGACTTAAAAAGACCACAATGGTTTTAGGCAAACACTCCGGTCAACACGCGTTCTCAAAGCGGATGGAGGAGTTGGGTTACACTCTTTCCAAAGAGATGACTTCAAAACTGTTTGCCGATTTTAAAAATATTGCCGATAAGAAGAAAGAGATAACAGACCGCGATTTAATAGCTCTTATGGAGAGCGGGACTCATGCAGCTCCGTTAATTTATGAATTGGATAATTTTGTCGTGAACAGCGGTAATACGATGACTGCAACCGCCTGTGTAACACTTAAAAGAGACGGAAAGAAATACCAGGCTGTCGAGATGGCCACCGGTCCGGTATATGCCTGTTTTAAAGCTGTCGAAAAAATCATTAAACACTCGTATGTACTGGAAGACTACCAACTGAAGGCAGTTACCGAACACCGCGATGCTCTGGGTGAAGTTTTGGTAAAGATCAGTGACTATAACGGGGTTTACAGAGGCAGAGGTGTCAGTACCGATGTAATTGAAGCCTCATTGCACAGTCTCCTTTCTGCCGTCAACAGAATGATTGAAGTTGCCGAAAGTGAGCAAGACGGTGGAAAGGGAGAGAGGAAGAGTGCCTTGGAGTGGAATTCTCTAAACGAGGAAGCCCGCTCAAGAGATATGAAAATCAGCGGCACGGTAAAAGAAGATGTTTCAAAGGGGTATTACCATGACAGTTAAAAAAGAGAGAGTCTCAATGTTCGATTCAACACTGCGAGACGGAGCTCAGGCTGAAGGAATCTCCTTTTCCGTTTTAGATAAACTTAAAATTGTGAAGGCTCTTGATGAGTTGGGAATAGATTATGTTGAAGCGGGAAATCCCGGTTCCAATCCAAAAGATTTAGAGTTTTTCCAGGCAGTTGAAAAGATGAAGCTAACCAATGTTAAGTTGGTTGCTTTTGGCTCTACCAGAAGACGGGACACTCCCATAACAAAGGATGCAAATATTAAATCATTGGTGGAAGCCAAAACAAAAGCAGTCTCCATTTTTGGTAAAAGCTGGGATTTTCAGGTAACGGATATCATCAGAACAACACTCAAAGAGAACTTAGCGATGATTACCGACACCGTTAAGTATCTTGCTGATATGGGTAAAGAGGTAATTTTTGATGCCGAACACTTCTACGACGGGTATGTAGATAATCCAAAATATGCGCTACAAACCATTGAGGCAGCCGCAGAAGCGGGTGCGGCTTCGGTAGTTCTCTGCGATACCAGGGGAGGTTCAGTACCTTCGTACGTTTATAAAATAACAAAGTTGGTTGTAGAACTGTTTAAAGAAAAATATCCGGCAGTAGAGATCGGAATTCATGCCCACAACGACTCCTCCTTTGCCGATGCAAATTCGGTAATGGCAGTCGAGGCTGGGGCACGCCAGGTTCAGGGAACCTTGGTCGGCTTTGGAGAGCGGTGCGGTAATGCCCGCTTGGCAACTATCATCCCCACACTGGAACTGAAAATGGGTTATGAAGTTTTAGGTGCTGAGTCTCTTTCAAAACTTTTTTCAACCTCCCGCTCGGTTGCTGAAATTGCCAATGTTTCTGTCCATAAAGGAACTCCCTATATCGGTAAAAGTGCTTTTGCCCATAAAGGGGGGATGCACATTGACGGGATAGCTAAAAACCCCAAATCGTTTGAGCATATAGACCCTGAAGCTGTGGGAAACGCAAGGCGTCTTCTTATGAGTGAAGTTGCCGGAAGAGCAACAATTTTAAGGCGGATTCAACGGTATGCACCTCATCTCGACAAAGAGGCTCCACAGACAAAACAGATTATGGAGACTTTAAAACTTATGGAGATGGATGGATACCAGTTTGAAGGAGCAGAGAGCTCGTTTGAGCTGATTATTGCCAAAAATTTAGGAAAGCACAAACCTTACTTTATTTTAGACCACTATAAAACTTTTGGGGAGAGACCTCTTGGAAGTAATCCTGATGAGGGGCATACTGCAGTTGTGAAAGTAAGTGTTGACGGTAAAACCGCAATAGATGTCGCCCAGGGAGATGGACCTGTACACGCTTTAGATAACGCGCTTAGGAAAGTCTTAGGAGATTTTTATCCGATATTATCGACAATCCACTTAACCGATTATAAAGTTAGAGTCCTTGATTCCCAACAGGCATCGGCTGCCAAAGTAAGGGTTTTAATTGAGACCAGCGACCGTGAAAACTCTTGGTCAACGGTAGGGGTTTCAACCGACATTATTGAAGCAAGTTGGATGGCTTTGGTCGATTCAATTGAATATAAACTGATGAAGGAGGGGATAAGTCCTCCTCAAGGAGCAGATGTATGAGTATGACTATGAGTCAGAAAATCTTAGCCAGCTGCGCTAAGGTTGAAAAAGTCGAAGCAGGACAGTTAATAATGGCTGATTTAGATTTAGTTCTAGGTAACGATATTACCGGCCCGGTAGCGATAAAAGAGTTTGCAAAATTTGGGGTAAAAGATGTTTTTGATAACAAAAAGGTAGCTTTGGTACCCGACCACTTTACTCCCAACAAAGATATAAAAGCTGCCCAGCAGTGCAAAATCTTAAGAGAATTTGCCCATGAAAAAGAGATTGAAAACTACTTTGAAATAGGGCAAATGGGGATAGAACATGCTCTGCTACCCGAGCAGGGGTTGGTTAATGCCGGTGATTTAATAATCGGAGCCGACAGTCATACCTGCACTTACGGAGCTCTGGGAGCTTTTTCAACCGGAGTTGGTTCAACCGACATGGCTGCTGCGATGGCCAGCGGAAAGGGGTGGTTTAAAGTTCCCTCAGCCCTGAAATTTAATTTGACGGGAAAACTCTCAAAATGGGTCTCCGGTAAAGATGTAATTCTCCATATAATCGGAATGATCGGAGTAGACGGGGCTCTCTACAAATCGATGGAATTCTGCGGTGAAGGGGTGAAAAATCTCTCAATCGACGATCGTTTCACAATCTGTAATATGGCTATTGAAGCCGGTGCCAAAAATGGGATATTCGGAGTTGATGAGGTCACCTTAGAATATCTTAAAGAGCACCATAAAGGGACACCCAAAATTTTTGAAGCCGACAGTGATGCAGTTTACGAGAAAGTTTATGAGATTGATTTATCAAAAATAAGGCCGACAGTAGCCTATCCCCATCTTCCTGAAAATACAAAAACGATTGACGAGGTTGAAAAAATAGAGATAGACCAAGTTGTTATCGGATCCTGTACAAACGGACGGATAACTGATTTAAGAATAGCCGCAAAGATACTGAAAAACAAAAAAGTGAATCCAAAGGTGAGAACAATCATATTTCCCGCAACTCAAAAAATCTATTTACAGGCCCTTAAAGAGGGATTGTTGGAGATTTTTGTCGAAGCGGGAGCAGTGGTGAGTACCCCCACCTGCGGTCCCTGCTTAGGCGGTCATATGGGAATACTAGCCGATAAAGAGCGGGCTGTGGCAACCACAAACCGAAACTTTGTGGGAAGAATGGGTCATCCCGGCAGCGAAGTCTATTTAGCCAGTCCGGCAGTAGCTGCGGCAAGCGCCCTGACAGGGTATATAACAAATCCGGAAACAGTTTAAGGAGGAGCCGATGAAAGTTAAAGGGAAAGTTTTCAGATATTTAGATAATGTGGATACCGATGTAATAATTCCGGCTCGCTATTTAAATACCAGCGATCCAAAAGAGCTGGCCAGCCATTGCATGGAAGATATCGATGCCGATTTTATAAAAAATGTTAAAGAGGGCGATATAATCGTTGCCCAAAAAAACTTCGGGTGCGGCTCTTCCCGGGAGCATGCTCCCCTGGCAATAAAGAGTGCCGGAATCAGCTGTGTTATTGCGGCCTCATTTGCCCGTATTTTTTATCGCAACTCAATCAACATAGGACTTCCGATTTTAGAGTGTGAAGAGGCTGTTAAGGGAATAAACAGCGGCGATATTGTCTCTGTCGATTTTGAGAGCGGGAAAATTACAAATGAGACAACCAAAGAGAGTTACTATGCCCAGCCGTTTCCTCCGTTTATTCAAAAGATGATTGAAGCTGAAGGCTTGGTAAACTACATGGCTCAGGAGATACAAAAATGAGAATGAAAATAGCCGTTGTTGCCGGTGACGGAATCGGTCCCGATATTACCAGTGAAGCAATCAAAGTTCTCGACACCGTTGCACTAAAATATAACCATAAACTCGATTACTCTTTTTACCTTGCAGGCGGGATAGCATTGGACAGTGTGGGAGTACCTCTTCCCGCATCAACTTTAGAGGGGTGTAAAGATGCCGAGGCTCTCCTTTTGGGAGCAGTAGGCGGGCCTAAATGGGATGGTTTGGAGGGTGATATGCGTCCCGAAAAAGCCCTTTTAGGCTTAAGGGGAGAGTTGGGTCTCTTTTGTAACTTACGACCAGCTATTTTATACCCTCAATTAATCGAAGCATGTCCCTTGAAAAAAGAACTTGTCGCAGACGGATTGGATATAATGGTTGTAAGAGAACTTACCGGCGGAATCTATTTTGGTAAAAGGGGACTCAATGAAGCCAAAGACAGAGCTTTCGATACAATGGAGTACTCCGTTTTTGAAGTTGAAAGGATTGCTAAAATCGCCTTTGAACTTGCCCGGAAAAGGCAAAAGAGACTTACCAGTGTCGATAAAGCCAATATCCTGGAGAGCTCACGGTTGTGGAGAAGAACTGTCGATAAACTGAAAATTAACTATCCTGATGTCGAAGTTAATCACATGTATGTCGATAACGCTGCCATGCAGTTAGTCAGAAAACCCAGACAGTTTGATGTAATTGTTACGACCAATATGTTTGGTGACATTCTCAGTGATGAAGCAAGTCAGATAACCGGTTCGATAGGAATGCTCCCTTCAGCCAGCTTAAGAGAAGACAGCTTCGGAATGTATGAACCGATTCACGGCTCTGCTCCCGATATTGCTTCAACCGATAAAGCTAATCCGATAGCGATGATTTTGTCGGTTGCAATGATGCTCAGACACTCCTTTGGTTTAGATGAGGAGGCAGAGGCGGTTGAACTTGCCGTAAGTGCAACCTTGGATGAAAACTATCGCACACTCGATATTGCCAGTGAGAATATGAAAATTGTCGGAACAAAAAAGATGGGCTCACTGATAGCCGAAAAAATTTAAAAAGAGAAGGAAGGAGAAATTCATGAGCGAGCAGATTGTCTATTTGGAAGGTGCTTATATCCCATTGTCAGAGGCTAAAATTTCAATTATGGATCACGGGGTATTGTACGGTGACGGAATTTTCGAAGGAATTAGGGCATACAACTCTCATGTGTTTCGTTTTGATGATCACCTCAAACGCTTTGAGGCTGCCGCAAAAGCGATAAAACTTAATCTTCCTGTCTCTATTGAAGAGGTAAAAGAGATTGTGCTGGAAACTTGCCGCAAAAATAATCTTGAAAACGGCTACATACGGTTGGTCTGTACGAGAGGGGCCGACGGTCTGGGTCTTTTTCCCTCCCCGAAAGCCCATCCCCCCCGACTATTTTGTATAGCAGCACAAATAGCACTCTACAGCAGTGAAGCTCACAAACGGGGTTTAAAGGTTATTACAAGTCAGTTAAGACGCAA
>JBAYOE010000081.1:0-6767 GCA_041678405.1 Sphaerochaetaceae bacterium
CTACTTGGTTAGTAAGTGACTTTTTTTCCTTCATAGTTAACCTCATATCGCCTGTCCTCCACAGAACAAGCATACATGGGTTAGATTTTTATTGTGATGCAAGCAATTTGATGGGTTAGATTAATTATGATTCAACTCGCTCTATTGCCAATCTTTTGTCTATGTTCCATAATGGATTTATGAAAAAAACACTTATCATAGTAGATGTCCAAAACGACTTTTTGGAAGGGGGAGCATTGGCTGTCGGTGGAGCCAATGCAACTTACGTGAAAAAGGTTGAGCAAGTGAGAAGATACTTTGACCAAGTTATCCTGACTGCCGATTCTCATCCCGATAACCATATCTCCTTCGGAGAATTCCCTGTCCACTGTGTAAAGGGTACTTTCGGCTCTGAGGTGGCCGTCAAAGAGGGTGATTTCCTGCTTTTAAAAGGGCAACAGTACGACTCTGAGGAATTCAGCGCCCTGGGCGGAGGAAAAAATATTGATCTGATTGAAGGAAATGAGGTCTATGTTCTGGGACTTGCCGGAGACTATTGTGTCAAACAAACCCTGTTAGATTTACTTCAGTATGCCCCTGACAAAAAACTGTTTGCAGTAACTGACCTTATTTATTCCGTTGACGGGACAAAATACGGACCGGTTGACCATTTTGGGGGGAAGGTTACTTTTATAACCAGCGATAAACTAAAATAACTTTTTTGGAAGGTGTTTATGAAAAGGTTAAATAGCTTGCCTAGAGATGCCTCAGATGAACAGATTCGTTTAACCGTAGAGGCTTTAAAGAGGCACCACTATGAACCTGTGATGGTCTTGGATGCCAAAGACTTTCTCGGTTGGAAAAAAGAGGACTTAGTTAAAGAGTTTAAACGACTCGATTCATTAAAAGCTGACGACCAAGAGCTTTTGGAGGTTAAAGCCCTCTCTGCACAGGATGTAATCGAGAAACAAAAATCCCTTTTATTTTATCACTACGAACTGTTATGCCGCCTGAGAGACGGGGATTCTGAGGCTTGGGATGTTGTTCATGAATTATATGAAGATGATTAACTAATCATCAATCTGATGATTCTGAGTTAAAAGAGTTGCGTTACTCTCTTTTAAGGGGATAACCTTCTTTATGAATGGATGAAGACCGAAAAATGTCTTCTCAAACTCCTGCTCGCTCTCCTTTAACGCTGCCTGCCAAGCTGCCCCAAAACCGGGGCTGTTGATTATCAATCTGTCGACTGCCTGTTGATAAACCTGCAGACGGGCAAGCTCTTTACGGTTGGGTTTCTGGCTGTACGACTGTAAAGAGATCCTTAAATTTTCATTTTTAGCTTTCAGCTCATCAAGTTCGCCTTTAAGCTTTCCAAGCCCCTCCGATTCTAAATCCATCCGGTCGGTCAGCATCGCCTTGAGGCGGGCAATTTCCTGTTTGTGTTCTTTGGCCTGTTTACTCTTTTTTACCAACTGAATAATTAAAATAGTAAGCATGGGGATAAAACCAATCAACACCCCGATAGCAATGTTTTTCATAAGGGCTCCTCTTTGTGGCAATGGCGAAATTATACCATTAGTTAAACTCAACGACAATCACTTAGAGAAAAGCAGGTCTACCGCTTCTTTTGAGTTTTCAATCGAAGAGGGAAGTTTGATTCGATTGTCAAAAACTCCCATATCTTTAAAACCGCTTCCGGTCAAAAGAACACAAACCGAGACACCGTTACCAAAAAGCTCTATTAACATTTTATGTTCCTGCTTTAAAGCTGCCCAGGCAGCGGCTGCCGCCGGTTCGACAAAGACACCTGATTCTTTTGCCAACTCAAGCTGAGCATCGAGAATCTGATTGTCGGTTACTTGTGAAACCCAGCTTTTTGTCTCTTGGAGGTAACTTACTGCCATTCTGCCACTGGCAGGACTGTTAACGTTTATTGAATCGGCTCTTGTCGTGGCATTTACATCAAAAAACTCTTTTGTTTTAAAAGCCTGTGCTATCGCATTTGAACTTGTCGACTGAACAGCCACAACATAGGGAATTTTTTCAATCAATCCGGCTCTCTTTAAATCAAAAAGACCTTTACATACTCCGCTGTAAATGGAACCGTCTCCAACAGGTACATAGATAATTTGGGGCATCTCATCCTTTAGCTGCAGGTAGAGTTCAATCGACAAACTTTTTTTCCCCTCCACTGTCATCGGGTTGTAGCCGGTGTTACGGTTAATTCCCCCAAAACGCCGGCTATAGTATAAGGAGAGTTCAAAGGCATCGTCGTATGAGCCTTTGATGGGAACAACGGTTGCCCCGTATAAAACACTCTGCATCAACTTACCGATTGGGGCGTTTTCGGGAACAAACAAAATCACATCCAAATCAAAAGCAGCTCCCACACAACTCATAGCCGCTCCGGCATTCCCCGTCGAAGCCAAAGCTATTTTTCTTTCGTTATGGTAAAGAGCCTGATAAGCAACCAGCAAACTGGCTCGGTCTTTGTAAGAACCCGACAACAGTTGACTGTCTGCTTTTAGTATTAAGTTGTCTAAACCGATACTTCTGCCAAGCTTAAGAGGTCTGACAATCGAAGTTGGTCCGACTGGGAAAGCTTCACTGCTAAGTGGTGGATAAGGATAGAAGTCTTCGACACACAGATCTTTTTTGTCCTTAAGGGACTTTAAGTAAGATTCTTCCAACATCACCCTTAAGTTTCCTTTACGGAATGTGTTCGGCTTTTGTGTTGAGCAGCTTGGGCATGTATAAACTACTTTTTCAGAACTAAACTCTTTTTGACACTCATTGCAAACGTATTTAAATTCCATTTTGCCTCCCCAAAATCGTATTCTAAAGGGTATCACGGCTTTTAAAAAGAGGCAAACAGTGTTGCAATATGTTGCAAAATTTATTGACTTCCAAAGAAACTACTTTACAATGAAATAGGGGTTAACGCCTCTGAACATCCTGTTTTAAGGAGCGTAAAACATGGGAGACATAATGCGAAGCGTCCCATTCGAGTCGCTTATTTACCGTATATTTGATGAATACCGGCAGAAAAAAACTATCTTCGGAATCCACGAAGATCAGTTTTTTATCCCGGAGAAGAACCATTGCATTGAGGTGTTTGGTCAAAGATGTGCAACCCCATTGGGACCGGCAGCCGGACCCCATACTCAATTGGCCCAAAACATTGTTGCAGGTTATCTCAGCGGAGGTCGGTTCATCGAGTTAAAAACGGTTCAGCAGTTAGATACTTTAGAAATCGATAAACCGTGTATATATGCCGCCGATGAGGCTTACAACGTTGAGTGGTCAACTGAATATACCCTTGAAAAAGCCCTCGCTGAGTACATAAAAGCTTGGATAATACTCCATTTACTCGACTTTTTACTCTTTGATGAAAATCCCAAAAACCCCTCATTTATTTTCAACATGAGTGTCGGTTACAGTTTTGAAGGGATTAAAAGTCCCAAGATGGATACTTTTATCAACAGTTTAATTGATGCTTCAAAAGCGGAAATCTTTAAAGAATCGATTGAGACTCTTGAAGTAATCATAAAAGAGGGGACGTTTTTAACCGATACAAGATGGGAATCAAAACTAAAAAAACTGAAAAACTTTGCGGATTTTATCAATTCAAAAATTTGCAAATCAGTGACTTTAAGTACGATGCACGGCTGTCCGCCTCAAGAGATTGAAGCAATTTGTTCTTATATGCTGAAAGAGAAAAAGCTCAACACTTATGTCAAATTAAATCCGACATTGTTAGGCTATAAAAAAGTAAGAGAGATTTTAGATAAGCTTGGTTACACTTACATAACTCTTAAAGAGGACTCTTTTAAAAACGACTTACAGTATTCTGATGCACTAGCCATGTTACACCGCTTAACCGGTTTGGCAAAAGAGAATTCTTTGGGCTTTGGGGTGAAACTGACAAATACGTTGGGAACCGTAAACGACCAAGAAAACCTCCCCGGAGAAGAGATGTATATGTCCGGCAGGTCTCTGTTTCCCCTGACAACGAATGTTGCATCCCTTTTGTCGAAAGAATTTGGGGGAAAGTTACCCATCAGCTACAGCGGCGGAGTGACTGCCGCCACAGTTTTGGAAGTCTTTGAGACCGGTATAAGACCGATTACTTTGGCCACTGATTTACTGAAACCGGGCGGCTATGCCCGTCTGAGGGAGTTGGCCCAAATATTAAAAGAGCGGGCAAGTGCCTGGGATAAAAAGGATATTGAAGTTCTTAAAATTGAGAGTCTTGCCAATCTGTCTTTGGAAAATAAATTTTTACACAAAGATTTTAGAGGAACCGACTTGGTTAAAATAAGCGGTTCTCTGCCCATGGTCGACTGCTACATTGCCCCCTGTGTTCAAAGCTGCCCGATTCATCAGAACATTCCCGATTATATCTATCTTGTCGGGATAGGGGAGTATGCTCAGGCTTTGGATGTCATCTATGAGACAAATGCCCTACCCAATCTCACCGGGTATATCTGTGACCATCAGTGTCAGTATGTTTGTACCAGATTGGATTACGAGGGGAGTGTCCAAATCAGAGAGATGAAAAAAATAGCGGCTGAACAGGGTTTTAGCGAATATATAAAAACGTGGCAAAAAGAGGATGCAACCGAGATAAAAGCAGCCGTTGTCGGCTGCGGTCCAGGTGGGTTATCGGCAGCCTACTTTTTGGCAAGAGCCGCCTTTGACGTAACTGTTTTTGAGAAAGAGAAAGACGCCGGCGGTATCACTAAAAATGTAATCCCCGAATTCAGGTTTCCCGAAAGTGCCCTCCAAGCCGATATCGATTTTATTAAAAAGCACGGGGTAAAATTCAATTTTGGTGTCGATAATAAAATTTTAAAAGTTGATGCTCTTAAAAAAGCCGGTTACAACTACATCTTTTATGCTATCGGAGCCGAAATAGATAACGAATTGGCTATAGAGAACAAAAATATTCAAGTCACTACGGCATTACCGTTTCTAAAAGCTTTCAGAAAAAAAGATAAAAATCTAAATCTTGGCGAGAAGGTTGTTGTAGTCGGGG
Organism: Sphaerochaetaceae bacterium; assembly: GCA_041678405.1. Lineage (GTDB taxonomy): Bacteria > Spirochaetota > Spirochaetia > Sphaerochaetales > Sphaerochaetaceae > JBAYOE01. Next base: position 5,021 of record JBAYOE010000081.1, read on the forward strand.
GTGGAAATACCGCAATGGATGGGGCAAGAGCTGCCATCCGGTGTAAAGGGGTTAAAGAGGTCACCGTCATTTACAGACGCAGCGAAAAAGAGATGCCTGCCGACCGTGAAGAGTATCTGAATGCCCTTGAAGATGGGGTGAAATTCCTCTTTCTGACAAACCCGGAGAGTGTCGATGATGACAACAAATTAATCTGTAACAAGATGGAATTGGGTGAATTAGACAGTTCGGGACGCAGAAGACCGATTAAAAGCGATAAAACTGTTGCATTGGAAGCCGATACTATAATAAGTGCTATCGGAGAACGGGTAGACGATAAACAACTTAACTATTTCGGACTTCCCGTTGATGAAAGAAAAAGGGCACTTGTCGATGAAACTACACTGGAGACTCCCGTTAAAGGAGTCTATGTAATCGGAGATGCTCAAAGCGGACCATCCACCGTAGTTAAGTGTATTGCTTCAGCCCGAGTGGCTGTGGAATCTGCAATAGATTCCGAATTGAAAAAATATGAATCGGAGTTTCCCCATGAAGAGCACCACCACGATGAAGAGGAGATCAGTGAGAGCTTAAGTGAGATAAAACAGCTTGAAGATCACTTCTTTGACTCAATCAGAGTCAAGAAAGGACGTTTTATTTTACCGGCCGATACCTCTTGTGATTTCAAAACTTTTGCTGAAATTGAAGCCTCCAGGTGTCTGGAATGCAACTATATCTGTGACAAATGTGTCGAAGTTTGTCCCAACAGAGCCAATGTGGCAATAGATATGCGTCATAGAGACGACCTTTTTGCCAATCCGTTTCAGATTATTCACATTGATGCATTCTGCAATGAGTGTGGCAACTGTTCTACATTCTGCCCTTGGGAAGGTTCGCCTTATTTGGATAAATTTACCCTTTTTAACAGGTTGGATGATTTTGAAGATTCGAAAAACAACGGATTCTTTCTTGATCAAGAGACACTGTATCTAAGGTTAAACAATGAAGTCTCTGAACTCAGTATTTTGGCAGACGGCTCTTTTGAAAAAGAAATAGATGAAGAGATTTCAGCCATAATTGAAGAGATTGTTACCAATCACTCTTATCTTTTAGATACAGTTGACGAATAAACGGAGGCGGATAATGGAAGTAACACTCTTTAAAAACGCACTGGTAATACAAAACCTGGACGATTTTACCGTTTTAAAAAAGAGAGATGTGGCGGTTAAAGGCGATAAGATTGTTGAGGTTGGAACCGATTTAGCGCTTAAATACAAAGAAAAAAAAGTCATAGATTGTACCGACAAAATCGTAATGCCGGGCAATGTGTGTTCTCACCACCACTACTACTCTGCTCTTTCTCGGGGGATGCTGGTAAATGCCGGAGTCCAAAACGACTTTGTCCAAGTCCTTAAAGAGTGGTGGTGGCGCCTTGATCGGGCATTGGATGAAGAAGCCCTCTACTACAGCTCACTGATTTGCTCCATTGACGCCATCGGCTGCGGAACAACCAGTTGTATCGACCATCACGCCAGCCCCTCCTTTATTGAGGGCTCGTTGGAAACTATAGCCAAAGGGATGGAAGAAATCGGTATAAGGGGATTAACCTGTTATGAAGTTACCGACCGTAACGGCGGGATGGATGAAGTTAGACTGGGAGTCAATGAGAACGTGGCTTTTGCCAGAAGTGTCGATAAAAAGCGCTCATCCGGTGAAAATGTCCTTGTTGAGGCGATGATAGGAGCTCATGCTCCTTTTACACTTCCTA
>JBAYOE010000082.1:0-6709 GCA_041678405.1 Sphaerochaetaceae bacterium
CATAACCATCTTTTTTATCCCGACTTTCCTTAAATCTGAGATCAATGTTTTTGCTTCGCTTCTAATCGTATCGGCAATTGAGATCAATCCTATAACCGATTTTTCATTACCAACTATCACAACAGTACGTCCCAGTGTCTCCTCTTTAATTAACGTTTGTTCATAGCTCTCTGTTTCTATGTTATTTTCCCTAAATAAGTTTCTGTTTCCGATTAAATACCTTTTACCTTCCAAAACAAAAGAGACTCCCTTACCGGCAATTATTTCGCTCTCTGTCGGTTTAATGAGAGTCTGTTGCTTCTCATTAACCCCAAACTCCACAATGGCTTTTGCCAAGGGGTGTTCACTGTAAGTTTCTCCGCTGCCGGCAATAAAAGCCAACTCTTGTTCACTTATGTTGTAAGGATAAAGAGCTACCACTGAGGGTTTTCCTTCGGTGAGAGTTCCTGTTTTATCAAATGCAATCGCTCTAAGGGTACCAAGACGCTCCATGGCCTCTCCCCCCTTAATTAAAATACCCCTTTTGGCACCGTTACCGATACCGGCAACTATTGAAACCGGTGCGCTGATAACCAATGCACCGGGACACGCTATTACCAAAAGAGTAAGTGAGAGGCGTATATCTTTGGTTATTAAAAACAGCACAGATGCTAAAACGATAATCATGGGAGTATAGTAGCGACTGAAACGCTCCAAAAATTTCTGAGTTTTGGCTTTTGCGTCCTGCGAATCTTCCACCAACTCTAAAATTCGGGCAAATGTTGTCTCCTTACCGACTTTTTCGGCTTTTACAATCAGGTAACCCGATTCAACAACCGTGGCACTGAAGACTTTGTCTTGGGGAATTTTTTCAAGCGGGATTGATTCTCCGGTGATTGTTGCCTGATTGACAAATGCGTTTCCTTCTATGACCTCTCCGTCAATGGCTATCCTTTCTCCCGGTTTAATCACAACCAAATCACCTTTTTTAACTTCTGTGGGGCTGATTACAACTTCTTTACCCTCTTTAAGGATTCTGGCTGTATCGGGGGCTAAACTCAGAAGAGATTTAATTGATGAACGGGTTTTCTCTAGAGTTTTTACCTCTAAAAAGTCACCGAGCATAAATAGGTAGGTAACCGCGGTTGCTTCCCAAAACTCCCCGATAAAAAGGGCCCCCAAACTGGCTATAGTGACTAGAGCTTCGATTCCGACAATTTTAAAACGTAAAGCTCCGAAAGCCCTTCTAAAAATCGGGAACCCGGCTAAAAGAGTTGATGCTATCATCACTGCTACCGTTACAGGGATATAGCCATAGAAATGGTTAAGCGCAAACGAGCTTATAACTAAACCGGTGGCAAGTGCTAAAGAGAGATTTCTACTCATCAGATTGCTCACTTAGTACTTTATAACCGAGTTTTTCAATGTTCTGTTTTACCTGTTGGGAACTTACGACAGACTCATCTAATTTAGCTTTTACTTTGGATGAGTTAAAAAGAACCTGAAAATCAACTACTCCCTTGGTCTTTTTTAAAACTCCCTCTATTTTTAAAAGGCATGTGGGACAGCTTAGTGTCTCCAGCTGATAACTGACTTTTTTCATAAGGCACCTCCAAATTTTACAGATGCCCTATTTATAATAATAAAATTAAGTTGCGTCTTTGACTTAGGTCAAATTTCTATTTTCGGGCGATATAACCGCCGGAGATAGCTCTTGAATCGTTAATGACAATCACAGCATCGGGGATGTTTGTGTTGATAAGGTGTACTGCCTCTTTGATTCTCTTCCTCTTTATGTGGAGCAGAAGAATATCCCTTTGTCCGCTGCGTCCGGTTCCGGTTGTCACAGTAACCGCAAAATTTTCTCCGCGGAGAATCTCGGCAAGAGCCTTACTCTCTTCGTTGGACTGAACGATTACCTGAATGGAGCTCAGACCAAAAGCCAACTTATCCTCAAACCAAGAGCCCAAATAATTTCCAACCGCAAACGCTAAAGCAAAGACAACTATCCTTAATGGATCCTGTTGATAACCCTGCAAGACGGTTCCGGTAATAATTAACCATAGAAGAATATCGAAAAAGGCGATGAAAGATCCTTTGACCCTCTCACCTCTGTTGATTAATACCATTCTTAACGTAGCCACACTTACTTCAATAATTTTACCAAAAAAGATAAGAAAGTAGATACCGGCACCCATATTATCTAAAAACTCCATTAAGATCCTCCCAAGCTCTAATAGGTAATATAACCAGAAAAGATTTTAAAAGAAACCTGTCTTAGCACTCTTTAACTTCTTTTATCTAAAAAGTTTGTCCCCAGAACTCCGCCTATAATCAGAATTGTCCCAATGACATGGTAGTAAAACAGACTCTCTTTAAGATAAACGGTACTTGCAATTATGGTTATAATTGTTCCGAAGTTCCCAAAGACGCTCATTTTTGCAGCCTCAATTTTTGATAATATGTAGTTGGAGAAATATGAAGTCACTAAGGTAGACAATACTCCCAAATAGAGGATGCTTATTAAAAACTGTCTATTAAAAGGCATCTTTATGAAAGCAGGCAGTGTTTGATTAATGGCGTTGTTAATAAGTGCCACTGCGTTAAAAAAGATAAAACTGATTAAAATCATGACGGCACTCAGTTCTATGCTGCTAAACTCTTTGCTTAGAACTCTGGCTAAAATTGCATAACCGGCAAATGAGAGTGCCGATAATAATATAAGAAAAGTTCCTTTAAAGTTGGTTATCTCAAACGGGGTGTTTTTCATTATTGTTATAAGCATAACGCCACCCACTGAAGCTATTATTGAGAGTTTTTGAAACAGAGTTGTCTTCTCTTTTAAAAAAAGAGAGGCACCTATTAAGGTAAAAATAGGGACGGCTGCCGTAATGAGGCCTGTTTCAATTGCAGTTGCATGTTTTAAGCCGTAACTTTGAAAGGCAAAAAACAAGAGTGGATAAAAGAGAGCCAGGGGAAGAATTTTAACCACTTTTTTAAAATTAAAATCTACTTTAACAAGTCTGAAAATTATCAGCAGAAAAAGACCAAAAGCTGAAGCACTAAAGCGGTAAGCCAGAAAGTCGATAACCGAAGAGACATTTAGAGCTACTTTACCGAATATAAAAGAGAGTCCGGTTATCAGACTGTAAAAAAAAGCAGAAAGATAAACCACACCCATTAAAAACTCCTCAATAAGTTTATTTTGACTCGTCGGCTAACTTTTTATAGATGTAATAAGAGAAAACCAACAGTACTATCAACAGAATAACTGAGATAACGAAAGGCCATGATAGAGGATTTGTTAAATTATTGCCAGCAACGGTTGTTATCACCATACCGGGAGCCAATCCCAACAGACTCCCAAATAAAAAAGAGAAGTATCCTATTTTTAAAGAGCCCAACATCAAATTTGTAATTTCATGGGGAACTATTCCTAAAAATTTAACCAAAAAGGCAAACAGAAGAGAGTTGTTGGTTTTAAATGAGATTAATATTTTTAGCTTTGGATACTTTAAAATTGCCTTATCAACAAGAGAAGATGCTCCATACCTACCCAAAAAGTAAGGAATTTGTCCGTTAATGATAATCCCGATCGAGTTTATAACAAGAGCCCAAAAAAGAGGATAGATTTGACTGACTCCGATATAAAGGAGGGTATAAGGAAGACCGAAACTGACCGATTTTATAAAGAAGAGGAAAAGTATAATAACTGTTGTTAAAAATAGGTTTTCAGCAGAAAATTCAACAACCCTGTTTATAACGCTATTTCCGTAACGGATTACAAAATAGCTAAGTAAAATCACAGCAGTTGTTAAGATGAGTCTTTTGATTATTTTAGCTGATTCAATCCTTTTTTCCATCTGTTATAATCCTTCAGAGTTAGAGTATAGTAAAAATATGTTAAATATGGGAGTCACCAATGATTGAAAAAATCTATTCTTATTTTACTGAGGATGAGAAAAAAGTTGAAAAAATAGTTGATACAGATTCTGTAATGATAAATCATATTGTTTTGGCAAAAGGTGATAAGGTTCCTGATCACAAAGCCAACAGCTTTGTCCACATGATAGTCGTCAGAGGAACTCTCACTTTGGAGTTGGAAGACCAACAACCCCACCACTATAACAGAGGAACTGTCATAAATATCCCTTTTGATACTTTCATGCGGGTGAGAAATGAGAATGACTCTGTTTGTGAATTCTTTGTAATAAAGAGTCCCAACCCAACCCTCTATCACAAAATTAAGTTCTAGAGTAAGCCCAAATGTATAAGCTGGCAATGGTGGCATAGGAACTGTAAAGTTTTTTGTAAAAATTAAAACTCTCTTTATTCAATTTATCCTTGTTGTATAGCTTTTCCATCCCCCGTCTTATTGCCAAATCACCATAACTTATAACATCTTTTCTCCCAAGCGCGAAAATCATAATCATCTCTGCAGTCCATAAGCCTACCCCATCCAAAGAGGTCAGCTCTTTAATTACCTCTTGGTCATCTTTCTCATTCAGCTCTTCGATATTAAAAATACCGTTAATTACCTTTGAGGCAAAACTCTTTATATAATTGGCTTTTCTGAAAGTTATTCCGATAGATTGCAACTCATTTAGAGTAAGAGAATCGATTGTTTGACTGTTCAGAAAATCAACTTTAAGAATAAGTTTTTTATAAATAGTTTCTTGAGCCGCTGTGGATATCTGTTGTCCTATTATGTGCCTGACAACCGAACTAAATAAATCTGTTTCCATCTCACGATAAATATGGCCGAATCTTTCAATAACTTTTGCTAAAGAGGAATCAACACTTTTTAGATACTCTTTTTCAATATCTGAATACTCTATAAACAAAAACCTCAATCTCCTTCTATCAATATGTATGAGAAGCAGTATCTATTAATCAGTGCTACTCGTCTAGATTCAGTAAAAGAGTTGTTGATGAAATTATCGGCCAATATCTTTAAAAATTTAGGTTTATATTTGAATCTCTTTGCATTAGAAATTTAAAAATATATACTCACGCGTTTGGCGCAAAAGTATACCATTACCAAGATTACCAAAATAATGAGATTGATGCACTCATTGAGTTCCCCGACTGATCTTGGTGTGAATTTGAAATCAAAATGGGAGCCCAGCAAATAAATGAAGCTGCTAACAAAATATAAAGAATCAATAAAAAGTTTAAAAAACCGGCAAAATCACTGTGTATAATTACTGGTCTCTCAAATGCAACATATAAAAGAGATGATGGTGTATTTGTTGTTCCGATAACTTCTTTGAGCCCAAAGTTCTTGTTACTAATACCCACGGTTAATTTAAATTCGTAGCATAAGGAAGCAACGATAGACCTACCGTTTCAAATCGATTGGAACGGATTATTGTTAGAGGATTTAACTCCTTTTTGCCAACATTATTTCAATCTATAGGAAAGTCTTGAACCATTACCTAGTTTTTTTATCATGTTTTTATCTATGAGAGAGTTCAAAACTCTAATGGCTTTAGATTTATTGAATCCAGCTTTATTCTCCAGTTCTAACCTTGAGAGCTCTCTTTCAGCTTTAAATATATCTAACGCTCTATTCTCATCTTCTGACAAGCCTAACATCTCTAAATCAACAACAGGTAATATTATCTTTATGTAATTCTCACTAATAGTAAAACTTGGTTTGGCAATGCTATCGGCATATTCCTCATTTATTCGCATTATACCGGTACCAAACCTCTCTATCACATTTAGTCGGTAAAAAACCCCTGCAATTATTGGGTTTCTCAATAATGAGATATTTCTGTATAAATACTCATCTGCAGAAATACCCTCTGGCAGTCCACCGGGAGAGTTTATTTCTATTCTTTCTTTAAACATTGATATTTGAATATATGAGTTTATATCCCAAATCCTATGTACTATTGCATTTGCTAAAGCTTCTCTAAATGCCTCTCTTGGAACCAGCTCTTTTTTAATCCTTTTGTAACCTTCTATCTCCTCGTATTGATAATACCTTCCAAAAATTTCAATTGCTTTATCGTACTGGGTCAATAAGGAAACTTTATCAATTGTCTCTCTATATCGTATTTGATTTATATTTTCGCCAAATTGAACTACGTCAATACCTGAAAATTTAATGTCATTTTCATCTGATAATAATTCTGCAGCAAAATTGTAATCTCCTTTTTTATTGAGTAGATCTAAGGTTTTAAGAATATCAGGAGTAATCTTCTCAATACCTAGGACTTCTTTTAACTTTGATTCTAGAATGTTGAATTCTAAGTTTTGAGTAGAAGCTTGGGTTTCTTCAAAATTCATATTTATCCCTTTTAAAGCAAGTCTTCTTAACTCAAATCTATCAACTTCTAATGAAGAAGTATCAGATCTTTTATATGCTCTGTGGTTGTAGTAGTAGGGAGTATCTTTTCCTTTCTTCACCGTTAATATTATTATCTCTCTATCATTTCTTTTTTCTACATCAAGCTGAAATTGTGGGACAGGGGCAATGGAATCGTTAATCATGTTTTCGATTTTTAAACTTTCTTCTTTTATATCACCCATTCCAATTATTTTACCATCATCGGTGATGCCGAAAATTATTTTTCCATCATTGTAATTTGCATATGCACTGACAGTCTTTAAAAACGTTTTTGAGATACTTTCTTTAAATTCTAAATTATATTTTTCTTTAATCTCCATCTTAATCACCTGTCGATATTATATCAGACTCTTCAAATACATGCAACGATAG
>JBAYOE010000083.1:0-6703 GCA_041678405.1 Sphaerochaetaceae bacterium
AAAAATGTTGTTGGGTTGATGATAACGGTCAAATTGAATCGATAAAAGTGAAAACAGGGTATAACTAACTGCAGTTCAAGCAGTTAAGGCATGTTCAAAAAAAGTTAACCGGACAGCAGTGATTCTATATAAGAAAATTAACAGCAAAGAATTTACATATCTTTCGAAGCTTTTTTTGAATATTTAGTAATGATAAAATATTGTTAGATAATCACTTCATAAGAAAGTGAAAATAGAGTTTTGCCTGTTGGTGCGTCTGTCTTAGACAGCGGTTGTTGTTGTGCGTTGTGTTGACTAAACTAAGCTATTTCTCTACGATTGAGTAGCTAATCCCCTTTGGGAACTTTTTTAGAGTGAGGGAAAATTGGTAATGATAGCTGCCAACATTGAAGCTTTATCTTTAGCTGAACTGCAATATTTAGCGCAAAAAGAGGGTGTTGATGATGCTGATATCTTGGACCGAGATGAGTTAATTGAGGCCCTTAATGAACTATATGAGGATTTAGAGGTTCCCTCATCATTCTACTTGGCTCAACACAAATTTATAAACACATTTGTGGAGTATCTTGGCGATGATGAATTGGCACTGTTACCGGGTGTTCAGGACTTACCCGAATACTATTCCGAAACAAAAATTCATCTTCTTTTTAAAGACCCTTATTGGGCTCACGCTTATTGGAACATATCTCCGGCTGACCACCAAAAGCTTGAACAGAGTTTTGAACAATACTCCATTTATTTGAAAGTGAAAATTCACCAATCAAAAGATGGTAAAGAGGAAGAAGAAAGCTTTGAAATTGAGATTGATAAAAATGATAACAGCTGGAATGTTAACCTTCCTCTAAGGGGCCGTACCTATAGCGTATCTCTTCATTACAAGGATGAGATTGGAGGAACAAGCGGACTTTTATGTCGTTCCGAGAGTGTGGTTACCCCGAAATGTTACTGGGCAGATAATGTTGATCAGCTTCAAGATGAAAAAACATTTACTCTCCTTTTTTCATCGGTTGTCACTAAAAGAGGAACTTTAGTGGAGTGCCCAATGTTAAAAGAGGTTGTAGAGACCCTCGATAATCGGATTGGAGGTTGAGATGGGACGGAACTCTATAGGACTGACTTTGAATGCCCATATGCCGTTTGTCAGGCACCCGGAGTACCCAAGATTTTTAGAAGAGGATTGGTTGTTTGAAGCAATAGGGGAGACCTATTTACCTCTGTTGAGAATGCTTAAACGCCTCAGGGATGAAAATGTTGCCTACCGGCTGACAATAAGCATCTCTCCAACACTTTGTTCGATGCTCTCAGACCCGCTTTTGCAGGGACGTTTTACCGATTACCTCCATTTACACCAAGAATTGGGTGAAAAAGAGGTTCAAAGATGCATCAATGAAGATTCAGAGTGTCTCTCTTTAGCCGAATACTATTTGGAACAAATAAATCTTAACCTGCAGGAATATTTTGAACTTTACCAGTGCAACATTCTTACCGGTTTTTTGGATTTGGAAAAATCGGGTCATATTGATTTAATTACAACAACTGCGACTCACGCCTATCTGCCCCTATACAGTGAATACCCTTCGGCCATTAATGCTCAAATCGAGCTGGCGGTGCAATCTCATATAAACCATTTTAAAAAACGGCCCAAAGGGTTTTGGTTACCGGAAAGTGGTTACTTTCCCTCATTGGAAGAATATCTGCAGAAAGAGGAAATTGCCTATTTTCAGTTAGCTTCTCAGGCTTTGTTTCTTTCTGAAGAAAAAGTCCTCAGAGGCAATTATGCCCCAATCAGTTGCCCCAATGGGGTCTTTGCCTTTGCCCACGATTTTCAGTTAACAAATTTGGTTTGGTCGAATGAAGAGGGCTATCCGACAGATCCCCTATACCGGGAGTTCTATCGTGATATCGGCTATGATTTACCGATGGAGTATATTGAACCTTATATCCACAGCCCTCAAGTTAGAGTTTTTACCGGGTTCAAATACCATGCAATTACAAATAAAGGGAATGAGAAACTCTACTATAACCGCCAGAAAGCTTCCCAGAGAGTTTTAGAGCATGCCCAAAATTTCCTTTACAACGTGGAGCAAAAAGGGGAAAAGATTGCTCCATTGTTAGACAGAGATCCCTTTTACAACATTGCTTTTGATGCGGAACTGTTCGGTCACTGGTGGTTTGAAGGAATTCAGTGGTTGGAGGCTGTTTTAAGAGGAGCTGCAAAAAGTGGCAACATTGTTTTTGAGACTAACCTCGATTATTTAGATCGGCACAAAGAAGCTCAGGTTCTTCAACCTTCATACTCTTCTTGGGGCGAGGGGGGCTATTCAAATGTTTGGGCCGACGGAACCAATGTTTGGGTCTATCGCCATATCCATAAATCGATTGAACGGATGGAAGAGTTGGCGGTAAGATTTCCAAATCAAAACTCATTGAAACAACGGTTCTTAAATCAGGCTGCCCGTGAAGTTATTTTGTCGATGGCAAGCGATTGGCCTTTCATCATCCACAACAAGACAAGTGTCACTTATGCTCAGAAACGGTTAAAAGAGCATCTGGGTAATTTTAACTTAGTCTATGAAAACATGTGCAAAAATGCAGTGAATACCGAATGGTTGGTAAAAGCAGAAAAACGAAATATTATCTTTAGTGATATAGACTACAACATCTTCAACCTAGACTGTGAACGTAACCGCTATAACGGTTAATTAAAGCCTTTTTCTCTCTTATTTTAGACATATTATCTCATTGTGTCTTTTAAAATCGCGATAATGTCAACAAACGTTTAGTACTAACTCTTTTTGAGGCCTCTATTTGAGGCTTTTTTGTTGTTCCTTCAGTTGTCCGCTGGTGGGTAAAAGGGTATAGTTTGTGGTAAGAAGTGGTAATTATTCCCATATTTGTCACTTAAAACTAAAGGATGGTGGAGATGTTAACCGGTGAATATCGCAACACTATCGATGAAAAAGGACGAATCCTTATCCCATCTAAGTTGCGGAGTGCTCTGAAAGAAGAGACAACACTGATAATTACTCGTGCTGTTGAAAGTTGTCTTTGGATAATGCTCCCCGACTTTTTTGAAAATATCAGAAGAAAAATAATGGATGGTCCGGGGGCGATGTTCGATTCGAACCTGAGGCTTTTGCAAAGAAGAATAATAGCTCCGGCAATGGAGTGTGAAATTGATAAAAGCGGTAGGTTGTTGATTCCTCCGCAGCTGCGTGACAGTATCGGCCTTTTGGTTAAGGAAGAGTCTGTTTTACTTGGCATTAGTACATATTTGGAACTGTGGAGTGTCGGTGCCTATGAGCAGTTCTTAAGTGAAAGTGAACCCTCCTTCAACGCAGCCAGTCAAAGCTTAAGCATACTGTTGCAAGAAGGAGGTAAATAGTGAACTACCTCCATAAAAGTGTCTTGGCTGAAGAACTTTTAGAAAAAATCACTTTTAATGAAGATAATCCCTTGATGATTGACTGTACGTTAGGCGAAGGGGGACATAGCTATCTTTTTTTACAGAAGTACCCCTCCTTGGAAATTATCGGCATTGACCGGGATAAAGCAATAATTGAGAGAGCCAAAAAACGTCTTGAACCATTTGAAGGACGCTTTAGAGTTATCAACGGCTGGTTTGATGAAGTTCTTAAACAAGATTTCGGTAAAAAACCGGCAGCAATCCTTTTTGATTTGGGAATCTCAATCTTTCACTATGAATTGTCGGAAAGAGGCTTTAGCTTTTTTAGCAAAGATAAGCTTGATATGAGATTGGATGTTGATGGGCCTTTGAGTGCCGCTCATATTGTCAACAAATACCGTGAAAAAGAGCTGGCTGATCTAATATACGCCTACGGAGAGGAGCGCTATTCTAGAAGAATTGCTAAAGCAATTGTCGATTACAGAGAAAAAAACAAACCCATAGAAACTTCAAAAGAATTAGCCGACCTTATATATAAATCGGTTGTGCCTGCCTACAGATACGGCAAAATACATCCGGCCACCAGAACATTCCAAGCACTCAGAATAGCTGTAAACAGAGAACTCGATAGAATAGTTCCCGCTTTAGAGAGATCCGTTGAGTTGCTGCAAGATGGGGGTTTGATAGCTGTTATAAGTTTCCACTCTTTGGAAGACCGGTTGGTTAAGCATTTTTTCAGAGATAACGGGCGCTATGTTGATGAACAAAAAGAACCTCGGTTACAGATAATTACAAAAAAACCGATTGTCCCGACTGAAAAAGAGATTGACGAAAACTCTCCTTCAAGGAGTGCAAAACTGCGAATTGCCAGAAAAAGAGGGGGTGATTATGCCACAGTATAGCAACTATATAGTTCGTAAAAGTAGCATAAGCACCTTTGAAAAAGTAGCTACTGTTTTATTGTTAATTTTCATTTTTGCGGCTCTTGTGGTTCCGATAAATCAGGCTTCATACAGCCGGAAACTACAGATTGAGCAAAATGCGGTTAACAAAGAACTTGTAGAGATTAAAGAGCAACAGAACATTGTTAAATCGGCTCTTGCCGAGAGTTCTTTACCGATTCTCAATTTGGAAGCTGCCTCTGCCGGCGGCCTTTCGTTGGTGAAAATCCCTTTTGAACAGATAAACATAGTTGTGGTGGGGGAGTAGCGATGCGACAGTACAGACTGAAAGAGATTGCAAGAATCGTTGATGGTGTGGTTGTTGGGACAAATCAATTAAGTTTTGTAACATCATTAACCATCGATTCAAAAAAGTGTAGAAATAATTCCCTATTTATTGCCCTTAAAGGAAGCAATGCTGATGGGCACTCTTTTGTCCATGAAGCCCTCACAAAAGGTTGTGTTGCTGCTCTGGTAAGCAGAGAGAAAGCCCCCACTTTGGAATCTGAACTGAAAACTGAGAAAAAAGCCCTTATAATCGTAAATGACCCTCTCAAAGCCCTTCAGAAATTGGCACAACACCATGTCAACAGTTTTCCCAGTCTAAAAAAGATAGGCATAACAGGCAGTGTCGGTAAAACAACAACTAAAGAGATGGTCAGCTCAATATTATCGCAAATGGGTAAAACGGCAAAAACGCCCGGTAATTACAACTCTGAAATAGGATTACCACTTTCTTTGATGGAAATAGACGAAAAGAGTGAGTTTGGAGTTTTTGAAATGGGGGTGGATGAAATTGGGCAAATGGAGCAGATGGTTGAGATTTACAAACCAAATATTTCACTGATTACGAATATAGGGCTTTCTCATATCGGAAAAATGGGATCGTTGAATCAAATTGCCAAAGAGAAAGGTAAAATATTTCACCCAGAAAGCGAAGCAGCTTTTATAAACGAAAATTGCAGATGGACATCTTATATTAAAAAAAGGACTTCGGTTGAAATTAAGAGTTACGGGACTGCTTTTACCCGCGGTATTCGGAGTGTCACCCCTATTGGAATAAACGGATGGACCATAAATTATAAAGGATTGCCAATTCACTTAAAAGGGGTTGGTAAACATAATCTTAGCAACGCTTTGGCAGCCATATCGATAGCCGACTACTTTAAAGCAGAAGCCGAACAAATTAAAGAGGGGTTGCAAAATTATACCGTTGTTGATGGGCGCAGCAATATAGTAGGCGGTGAAGTGACTATAATTGAAGATTGGTACAACTCCAGTGTCGATTCAACATCAACTATTCTGGATTATATCGAATCGCTCAAATGGAACGGAAGAAAAGTTGCCATCCTAGGTTCAATGAAAGAGTTGGGAGAATTCAGTGAAACAGCCCATCGCCAGGTGGCAGATAAAGTTGTTAATACAAATTTAGACCGTGTTTTTCTCTATGGCAAAGAGATGAAAAGTGCTTTTGATCTCCTAGTTGAGAAAGGTTTTAAACAAAATCTCTTTTACACCACAAATTTTGAAGATTTGCAAAACAAAGTTGATCAGTCAACAAAAAAAGGTGATCTGGTTCTGTTAAAAGGCTCCAGATCAATGGGAATGGAGAACTTAATTCCGGCTATTAAGGGGAAGTTTTAATGTCAATTGTTGGAAACTCGATGGTGTTAAAATCTTTAGTTACTCTTTTATTCTCTTATTTGCTGACACTTTTATTCGGTCATTTCTTCATAAAAGGGATGTTACGAAAAAAAATCAGCCAACCCATAAATCCAGACGGTCCTCAAACTCACTTTATTAAAGCAGGCACTCCCACAAGCGGGGGACTCTTTTTTATAGCGGGGATTTGTCTCTCATTAACACTTTTTGGGAACTTTAAGAATCCATATTTGTATCTTCCTCTGCTGGCTATACTTCTTTTTGGTTTGATAGGTTTGATTGACGATTTGATTAAGATTAAAAGAAAAGAGAGTATCGGATTGACAACTTTACAGAAGTTGGCAATGCAGATTCTTGCAGCTGCCCTCTTATTCTATCTTTACACAAAAGCAACCGGGAAAATTGACCTCCTACTGAACAATTCTGATAAAAGATTCGGAACTTGGTATCCGATGGTATTTCTAATCTATGTCGTAACAATCGTCAATGCAGTGAATATAAGTGATGGGTTGGATGGCTTGGCAGTCGGTATTGCCCTCAGTCCTCTGCTTTTATTGGCTATTATAACAACGTTGGTTGGTATAGGTGTCTATAAAGCCGATTTACTGATTGGCATGGCGGAAGAGAGTTTCAACCTACTGCTTGTTTTAAGCGGTGTTATAGGGTCTATTTTGGCATTTTTATGGTACAACGG
>JBAYOE010000084.1:0-6700 GCA_041678405.1 Sphaerochaetaceae bacterium
ATCTGATTTATAGTGTAATCCGTTTGATTAACAGTTCTTATTTTAAAAGAGGGATAGTCTGCAATTAATCTGTCCAATTCATCCTTTTCCGCTCTTAGAAAGTTTGATGTCAGAAATAGTATCTCCATCTCAATCTCCTCCTATGAATAAATAGTCATAATATTATCAACAACAGGCAATAATAAAAATGTTTGTTGACATTTGAGTGGTATCGTAGCATTAGATGCTTTACAAACTGCTTTAAGAATCGTCAAATATAATGTAAACCACTTGCTTTTAAATAAAATTATGTCATGTTCTAATTACGGAAAAATGCATCTATTTACAGGTTCCCGTAATGAGTTGAAATTTAAATAGTTGTAATATTTTAGGATGGGACAGATTGATTAGGGATAATTATATCTATAAAGTGATTCCGTGAATAAACCTAACACCATTAAGTCGATGATTTCACTTTACAGAGGTCTTCCAAAGCCCGTTTATGTTTTGTTTTTTGCTACAGTTATTAACGGTGTAGGTATATTCGTTTATCCCTTTTTAGTTCTGCTCTTAACTCAGTATTTGGGCTACAGTGATGCTTGGGCAGGTCTTTTTCTCTCTTTTACCGCTTTTGCATATTTACCGGGCTCTCTACTGGGGGGAAAGTTAGCCGATCGTCTGGGGCGAAAAAAGGTGATGGTGGCCGGTCAACTTTTAGCCAGTAGTATGTTTGTGGTATGTGGGTTTTTAGGGACATCAAAACTGGTACCACTTTTTATTATTTTAAATTTAGCATTTGACGGTATCACAGACCCTGCAAGGGGAGCACTATTAACTGATGTAACTAATCAGCACAACCGCCAAGTCAGTTTCTCTTTAACCTATCTTGGGCACAATTTAGGTTTTGCCTTTGGACCCATTTTAGCCGGACTTCTGTTTTATAAAGCACCGCAGTGGCTTTTTTTCGGAAATGCTGTAGCAGCGTTTATTGCCACTCTGTTTGTAATAATCAATGTTCCGGAATCAAAACCGGATCAAAAAGCAATAGAGGAGAGTTTAAAAAGTGAAACTAAAGAAAAAGCTGTTGAAGGGGGATTGTTTAAAGCTCTTTTATCACGTCCCCGGCTTTTAATTTTTGCCGTTTGTGCAACTTTTTACAGTTTTGCTTATGCTCAGGCACTCTTTGCTCTCCCCTTATACACTACGGCTTTATTTGGGCAAAAAGGGGCTCCGCTTTATGGGCGGATGATGTCAATCAATGCCGTGGTGGTTGTTATCAGCAATGCCTTTTTAGTCATGGCATTGCGTAAAAACCATCCACTCAGAAATATAGCCGTAGCGGGTATTTTTTATGCAATCGGATTTGCTACTATGGGTTTTGTCCAAGCCAAAGCACTTTTGTATCTTCTGGCCATAGTTTATACATTGGGAGAGGTTATGGATGCTACCAACAATCAATATTATATTGCCAACAACACTCCTTTAAATCACAGAGGACGCTTTAATGCTGTTTTTCCGATTATCATGGGTTTTGGTCATGCCATAGCCCCAATGGTGGGTGGATATATAAGCACAAAATACGGATTGAAACCCCTTTGGATAATGGTAGGAACCTCTGCTCTTATCGGCTCAATAGGAACTTGGGCTTTATATTTCACCGAACCTAAGAAATGAGTAATCAAACAGACTGTAAGGAACTTATTTTTTATTAACTTTTGCTTCCAATTTTTCGTGCCATGAATCAAATGCAAAAATACTCTCTAGTGGTTTTCGTTCCCTTTTAAAAGTTTCGGCTTTTTTATGTTGTTCATTTAATGAAGAATTGTCACCCGGTTTTCCCACAACTATCAAAATTTCTAAAACTTCATTTTCTCCAATTCCCAAAACTTTTTTGGCTTTTGTATTATCAAAACCGTTAATCGGGTGAGCTATTAGATTCTCGGCAGTCGCCTGAATTTGATATGCCATAGCTGCCATCCCCAGTTCAAAAAATGCCAAATCTCTCTTATCCAACTGTGAAGACCATGTCGAGTTAGTAACAAAGGCACTAATAGCCGGAGCTTTTTTAGCCCAGTAGTTTCCTTCACTCAGAGTCTCCCTAAATTCGCTAAGTTGTTTGGGATCTACTACAGTTATAATTCTCCATGGTTGGTTGTTTGTGCTCGAAGGGGCCATATGGGCGGCTTCTGCCAATCTGATTAAAACCTCTTTATCTAAAGCCTCTTCACTAACGGCTCTTAAAGCTCTCCTTTTCTCTATTTCTGCAACTATTGCCATAACAGCTATCTCCTCTTGATACAAGAAAATTAGCTATGAAAAATTAAATGGTCAAATGGTATTAGGTGTGCAATAACTTAGGCTTTGCAAAAATTTAATTTTTAAAAGGTTTCTCGTTCCGATATAACTTTTCCGATTAACAAAAGAGAGATAAGTTGTTCGAAGGTTAACTTATTTACGACTCTTCTTCCTGCAGCAATTCCTGCAACTCTTGCACGAAAGACTCATCGGTTAAAGACTGTAAAGAACTTTTACCAATGGAGCCGTATTGGTAAGCTTGATCTAAACATTCCAAAGCAAGGCGAATCTTGGTACGCAACAGATAACCGAAGGCATCTGCCTCTTTCTGAATTTCAGAAACGGTAAGTTTAGGTTCCCAGTTATAAGCTCTGCCATGAAAATAGATTAACTTCTGAATCACTTCTTCTATTTCATTTTTTGAAAGGGGATTGAGTTGTTTGGTGGCAATAATTGTGTCAAGAACACGCTTGACCTCGGCTTCAATAGTTTCCAGTTGGAGTTGCTCAAGATTTTCGTACTCTTTTTTTGCCTCAATAACATCTTCGGCAAAAGAAGAACTAATTGCAAAAAGAGAGTAGAGGGCTTCAAACTGTTTATGAGGAAATAGGAATTGACCTAAATTGTGATAGGCTTTCATACGGGTCTTTTTACCGAGACGACCGATTAACTCAGTTTCATCAAACAGAATGACCCACCCATTATAGCCCAACATCCTAAAGATTCGGCTCCAGAAGGCAAAGTAATCTTGGCTATTCTTAAATTTATTAAAATTTGTATTGAATTGGACTTTCTCTTGAAAGATACGGCGATAAAGCTGTTTTACTTGGGTATTTGAGATAAAATCTCCCTCTATATCACCTCGAAGGAGAAAGCGTTCATCTTGGTCATCACTGTAGAGATACGAACGCAGAACATGGTAGAGTTTATCGGTTTCAAGCTGTTTGGCACTAAACAAAAGTAAATCGTTTGTTAAGTTACTGTCGGGGATTAATTGTTCAAGTATTTCACCGATTCCCGGCTGTTCTCTTTTAGGCAAATAGGTGTTTTGCATTACCTTTTGGTAGAGCAGATAAGTTTTATCCAAAGGAGTTTCTTTGCTTAATGTAACAGTTGAAACAACCATGTTTTTAGAGTGAGCTAAGTTGAAGACCGTATTCAGTAGGTGAGTTTTACCCTCTCCATACTTTCCACTGATAATCCGGCCTTTAGCAATTCCCAATCGGGCAACCTTATCAAGGTCGTCTTTGAGTTCTTGGACAACTTTAGTTCTGGCTTCAGAGAAGTACAATCCAACAGAACGGGAAGGAATACCCGAACGTAGAGCTTCGATAATATGGCGGGCTTCGTAATCAAACATTATCTATAGCCTCCTTGGTAAGCTGCAAAGTAGCTTGATTTACCAAACGGGGAATTGCAACTTTACCGAATGTTGCTAAGTCCATAATCTCCTTGGCTTGATTTTCGTCGATACATTGTGAATCAACATCGATTGATTGGACGATTTTAGCCAGCTTTGCGGACATCTGCATGATAATTTGTGGTGTGTAGAGCTCGCGACTTAGGGTATCTAAATCCAACATGTCTATAAAATAGTTAATCCGATCAGAAATTATCTCATTTTGAATGCGCATCCAAAGAGCTTGATAGCTTTTTATACCGGCATTGTCGTTATCTATTAAGATTCGGTCAAAGGCAAATACAAACATAATACTGCGCAATGTGTCGATATCATCGATGAGTTGCCGTATGCTCTCATAGGTATCATCACGTCTCATCTTTGTGTAGTGTAGTGCATTCAAACTTGATTTATCCAATAATATTTCAAGATTATCCACAGCTATGAAAAGTCCTTTATATCCGCTGAGGCGAACAAGTTCACTTAAAGAACGCAACATATGGCGAGCGTTAAATTTATTAATTTTGCTGGTTGAAATACCTAAGGGGCGTAATGCTGATAATTTAACATCTTTATGTCCGTGTAAAAAACAGAGTAAAAGTTGTTTGCTCTGTTCTTCCAAAAAAGGATGTCCGAGCATACCTCCACATAATAAGCTGCAGGCTAATGCAAAGTTGTTATCCATTAAAGGGTTATCCATAAAC
Source organism: Sphaerochaetaceae bacterium (assembly GCA_041678405.1). Lineage (GTDB taxonomy): Bacteria > Spirochaetota > Spirochaetia > Sphaerochaetales > Sphaerochaetaceae > JBAYOE01. The sequence continues at coordinate 4,378 of JBAYOE010000084.1, forward strand.
ATCTCTTTTAGCTGCAAGCGTATTTCCCGTTTTGTAATGCCATCAGCCAAACCTATCTGAGAGAGGAAATCAATAAAGGTTGTACCGGTAGGAATCTCACTCCAGTCAAAACCCATCTGTTCTATGATTTTGTGGGAACATTGTTCCAACAAATGGATAATATTACTCTGCTGTAATATTTCAAGATAAATTTCTCTAAAATCATGTAACCACACTTTTTCGGCTGAGAAAGAAACCACAACCAGATTCTCATTTTTAGCCAAAGTGCTTAGTAGGCGTAATAGATGTGTTTTTCCGCTTCCGCTTTGCCCGGTAATAAACTTAATTTTACTTCCTCCGGCAGGAATATACTCTCTTAAATATCGGTCACGCCAAAAGTCGGTCAAGGAATCAAGACCAACAGAAAGTTGAGCTAAAATTGATTCGTCTACAGGTGCCTGACCGTGAGCCAACTGGATAAAAGTGGCATGGCTTGCCGGTTGTTCCCTCATAGAGTGTCCTCCTACTTGAAGAATCTGATTGTGGCTAAGTACTGCTCGTGTCCATCGCTGTCTAAAATTCTGATTGCTTTTTTGTTGATACGACTGGGTCCAAACTGAAATTGTCGCCCATCTTTTAATTCTATCTCTTCACAACCGAAGAGGCGGGCGATATCAAAAGCAAAACTTTGTAAATCGTATTCTCTGCGAAACCGGTTCATCGGTACCATATATTGGTAAATCTTCGTTAAATAGAGATCGTGGCCTTGGGGTTTGTTGCTATCCTTTAGGGCCAAATCATAAGCTTTTGCCAACTCAGTGGCAAATTGGTTTGCGTTAAAAGAGGCTTTAAGGAGCTTTTCCCGATTTAATTTTATCCGTTGTACAAGAGCAAATGGTCGGGAGCAAACATTTCTTTTCCGATCTATGTAGAGTTCCTGATTTTCGGCATCAAGTCGTACGGTGAAAGGGAACATTTCATAGTTGGGATATTCTCCAATTACATCAACACCCTCTTTTTCGCAAAGTTCAAGCATCTGTTGGGCGTAAAAACCTTGCTCCATGTAAGTGCGGCTATCAAAAGAAGTAACAACTTTCTGCATCTCTTTAATTATAAGAGTGAGTTCATTACTGGCGTTTTCAACCTGAGAAAGGTTTTTCTCTAAGTTTTTTAAATCTCCGCCCTCGATGTCTTTAGCCATATTTTTATGGGCTTTTACTACAAGAGCCTGCTTTTCTTTCATTGATTTGTGTAAATCAAGGTATTGTTGATGGAGCAATTCATAATCCATAGTTTAATCCTTATCCTGTGGTGTAATTACACCGTTGATGGTATTATAGAGGGCAATTTAGTGCAACTGATTTTGCCTTAAAAAGGAGTTTATTTTAGCTGTGAGCCGAACTTTGTATCAGTGGCAAAGAGAGTGTATCGATGTATGGCGATTGAATCATGGGCGGGGTATAATTCAGGTTGTCACCGGTGCCGGTAAAACTCAAATGGCTATTACCGCTGCCCAAGAGTTAGATAGTGATCTTAATAGTACTTTAGTAGTAAAAATTGTTGTTCCGACAACATTTTTAGTTGCCCAGTGGCAAGCAGCCCTGCAAGGCAACGGAATTTCCGGTAGCGATATCGGCACATATTACGGTAAAAATAAGGATAAAAAATCTTACAAGTATAAAATTTATGTTATTAATTCAGCCCGTTATACGTTGACGCATGAGATTTTAGCCCATTTTAATAAAAATGAGAGCCTTTTGTTGATAGCCGATGAGTGCCACCACTACGGTAGCGAAGAAAACCGTAAAATCTTTGATTTTATAGGTATCGGGAGGGGGCAATATTACACTCTGGGACTCTCGGCAACACCGCAGGGACACCATTTTGCAACTGTATTAAAGCCGGCATTAGGTTCTGTTATTTATCAGTACAGTTTTAAAGAGGCTGTCAAACATGAAATTGTTACTTCTTATGCCCTTTTTAATGTAGAGCTGGAATTCTCTGCTGAAGAACAAGTGGAGTATGAAAAACACAGCCGAAAAATCTCATTAGCCCTGAAAAATGGGGAGAGAAACGGCTATATTACCAATAAGATGAACGAACAGGAATTTTTCCACCAATTAGCTGTTCTTGTAAAAAACAGTAATATTTCAATTGCAACATGGGCTCAATCTCTGTTGACTCTGCTTTATAAGCGTTCTGCCATTCTATATTTGGCAAGAAATAGGGTGTTTGCTGCCCTGGAATTAGTAAAACGGCTCTCTAAAGAGAGTAAAATAATTATTTTTGGTGAACGTATTGATCAAGGCGATGAGTTGTTTTTACTTCTTAACCGAGAATTTCC
>JBAYOE010000085.1:0-6604 GCA_041678405.1 Sphaerochaetaceae bacterium
CTCTCTTTTATCTCAAAAGATTTTAATAAAATTGCAGATGTTTTACAAACTGTTTTCAACCCTAAAAACCACTTTGTGGTATTGCATCAGGAGAATGTTGTAAGTGTCATCTCCTTCTCCGATTACAAATCAAACTCCTTAACAATCGATAAAGCCAAGATCATCTCCATTTTGGGAGAAGTGAAAGGCAGAGTTTCTGTAGTTAAACTTAATAAAGCCTTAAAGGATTTAACACCGCTACGTGAAGGGCAATGTTACATAGAAACGGTTGTTACCGACAGTGCCTATCGGGGTATGGGCTTCTCTTTTGATTTACAGAGACATCTTTTTAGAACCCTAAATTATAAAGAGTACTTTTTAGAGGTCTCTGAATTAAACTTTAAGGCAATCAGGATGTATGAAAAACTTGGTTTTGCGATTATTCAACAGAAAAAAGAACGCTCTTTTTGGAAACCCCTAAACAAAGATTCGAAAGTTATTATGTCCAAAAAAGTTGTCAACGATAAAAAGTTGCCGCAAGAATCATTAAAAATAGACTTGTAAGCGAGTCCAAACTGAGAGTCGTATTAATATAGTTAGACGCCTTAACATCATCATCTTTTACCAGAACCGTGAGAATAAATGACGAAGGTGTTAAAGCCATAATCATAATTGCATAACGATACATAATTGCAAACGGGAAAAACAGAGGAATTACTACCTCGTTTAGCAAAAGAGCCAAAGAGACAAGGATAATCTTACGGGTTACGGTTGTAAAAGCGGCTAAAGAAAAACTCTCTTTATCAAAATGAATTCCGTAGCCGACACTGATTGAAATAAGGGGAACGGTTACCGAACCGATTAATACGACCACGGTTTCAAAAAGGGTGAAAACAGCATTGTTTTCGGGGGTCAGTTTAAACACACTTAAAAGGGTTCCCAAAATAAGAGAGAGAAATATTGGGGCGGTAAAAAGACGTTTAAGTGTTGCTCCCACGCTCTGAGAGCCCTCCCTCTGATAAAGAAACACCGTAACAAAAACGGTAAACATAAACGGAGTCTGCCCTAAATCCAAAAATGTGATTACTGCCAATTGGTCAGAGCCGTAAAGACTCATATACATTGCATAGCCAATCATTCCCAACTCAAATCCGCTTATGAAAAAAGGGAAATAGGGGCTTTTTATTTTTAAAGCCGAACCTAAAAACTTCCCGATTAAAAGGGCAATAACGCAGTAAACATAAATCATTACAGGAACAGCCAAATGCTCCAAATCAAAATCCATTCGCATAAAAGAGGAAAAAATCAGAGCCGGCAAACTGACATTAATAACAAATTTCTTAATATCATCAATTGAGATTTTGTTAAAAAATTTACCTATTCTAAGCAGATAACCAAATAAAATGAGTATTAACACCGGAGAACCGGCTAATAAGTGAGTTAACACTTTAAACCCCTTAAAGTTATGTTAATGCAAATACTACCTACAATTAAAAGCCTTATCAATCTAAACAACTACCAATAGACAGCAGCCGTTAAAATCATCAGAAATAGACTTACTATTGAGTCTATACTGATGGTAGTGTTTACATAGTTTGAATTTTCCACATCTTCGATTGGTACCATAATGGAGACTAAAATAGAAGGCGGTGTTAAAGCCAGTATCATCAGCGCATGGCGATAAGCCATTGCAAACGGCAAGAATGTCGGAATTATTAACTCATTGACAATCAACATAAGGGCAACTGCCAACAACTTTCTCCAAAAAACGGTAGCCGAAGATAAAGCCAAACTTTTTTTATCAATTGAGATACTGTAGCCGATGCTGAGTGAAATAATAGGAACGGTGGTTGAACCCAACATTGAAATTACTTTTTTTACAATCACAAAAAGGGAGTTATCCGTTGGGATAATATTAAAAGATCCCAACAAACCTCCTAAAATAACAGCTAAAATCATCGGTGATGTAATGACACTGACAAAGCGGTTTTTACCAGTTGATTTTCCGTACACAACCACTTCCAACATCGCTATGTAGATTGTAAAAACAAAAGTGGTCATCCCGATATCTAAAAATGCAATTAAATGGAGATTATGTTCTCCGTAAAGGGCCATAAAAATTGCATAGGAGAAGACTCCTATACCGTAACTGCTTATTAAAAACGGAAAGTAGGGATTTCTCATTTTCACCAAAGGCCCTAAAAACTTTCCCGCAAAGAGAGTTATTATACAAAAAATCACAACTATAACAGGGACCGCTAAATGGGATATATCTATTTTCATCCCCAAAAAGCTGGTAAAAAGAAGAGCCGGTAATGTAATATTTAAAACTAATTTTTTAATATCATCGACAGTAGAGAGTTTTAAAAATTTAAATTGTCTTAAGATATACCCAAATACAATCAATAGGATGACCGGAGTCCCCGCAAGAAAATGTTTTATCATAATTTCTCCGCTTATAGTGTGAACGTCAGCCTATGATACTCTTTTAAAAAGGGGAATGCAATAATAATAAAAAACTAAAATATCACTCTTTTTAACTTTTAATTTATTATTTTATAAAGAGATATAAATTTTCCCTATTTATTGACACCATTAGTTATAACATAGTAAAATTCCAAAATGGACATTAAATCAATAGATATTGGACAGCTTGTTGAGACAATACGTGATGAAAATCCAGTAATAACCGGATACCTTTTGGATTATACGCTCAATGAAAAAGAGCTTATCGAGAAATTTAAAGAGCACTATAGTAAAAAATTGGAGAGTTTATACCCATCGGCTTGGAACTATTATAATTCGGTTGAAACAGAAGAGTTCTCTTTTTTCAATTTGACTTGGCAGATGTTTGCATTCATCAGAATGATGGATTATCTCGATTATGAAGGTAGTGCATTTGTTGATGGAAATCTGCATGGGCAAGAGGTAACCTCTAGCCCAATTCTTTTTTTAAGGGAGCTTATAAGAGGCAATAAGTGTGATGTGAATGCCGATTTTGTTTTAGACATGCTTCATCTTCTAAGACAGCTAAACGGCAAAGAAAGTCAGAATATTCCCACCAGAGCTCAGGTTTTAATCTGGATGGACAAACATACTTCAGGACTTGATGAGAGTGTAATATCGTGGCGAAAAGAGAATAAAAAGAGGATAATTTCCCTTTTAATTAAAGAGATAGAAGAACAAAAAAACCCCTCTGTTTATAAATTTGAGCCTGATTTGAGTTTAAAGGAGAAAGAGAGCCTTGTTAATAAGTGGTGGGACGAGAGCAAGTTTCACCTTAAACATGCTATACGCAGCTGGGAAAAACTCAATGAGTATTTAAATTTCTCAGTCAGCGAAAAAAGATTAAACATTCTTAAAGAAGCTCAAAGCAAGGGAATCCCTATTTTTGCCACCCCCTACTTCCTCTCTCTTATCGATGTGAGAGAACAAACTAGAAGAGAGGTTCCTTTTAACGATGAAGCCCTCTTGAGCTACCTGTTTTACAGCCAAGACTTATTGGAAGAGTTCAACTCGATTGTAGCGTGGGAAAAAGAAGATATTGTTGAGCTCGGCAAACCAAACGAAGCGGGATGGATTTTGCCTACCCACCATATCCACCGCCGTTATCCCAACGTGGCAATTTTTATTCCCGATACAATGGGCAGAGCCTGCGGAGGTCTTTGTGCCTACTGTCAAAGAATGTACGATTTTCAAAAAGGGAGATTTAATTTTAATTTGGATCTGTTGAGACCTAAAAAGAGCTGGGACAGCTTACTTCATGAGGTAATGAGTTACTTTAGAAGCGACCCCTATTTGGAAGATATCTTAATAACCGGAGGGGATGCCCTGATGAGCTCAGTCTCATCTTTAAAGAAGATATTGGATGCAGTTCTGCAAATGGCCATCGATAAGAAAAAAGATAATGAAACACGCTTAGATCACCTTTTTACAGCCGAGATGAAAAGGGTACGTTTAGGAACAAAGCTACCAATCTACCTACCTCAAAGAATTACTAAAGAGCTTGTTGGCATCCTTAAAGAGTTTCGGATTAAAGCATCAGAAATCGGTATTAAACAGTGTGTTATCCAAACCCATTTCAGCAGTGCCATGGAGATAACCCCCGAATCGGAAAAAGCGATAAAAATGCTCCTTAAAAGTGGTTGGGCAGTGACAAATCAAGAGGTTTTTACCGTTGCATCCAGCAGAAGAGGACACTCGGCTAAACTGAAAAAAGTCTTAAACGATATAGGGATTCTCCCCTATTACACATTTACCGTTAAAGGGTATAAAGAAAACAGAGAAGTTTTTGCAAATAATCCCCGCTCAATGCAGCAACAAATTGAAGAAAAAAGCATCGGAAGGGTTGATGTCCGCTTTTACAGTACCCTCCGTTCTTTTATTAACGATGCACCCAATATGGTAAAGAATATTAACTCCATCAGAAAAGCTGACCAAATCCCCTTCATGGCAACCGACCGAAATGTAATTAACATCCCTGCTTTAGGTAAAAGTAATACCTATCGGACTATCGGTATTACCAACGACGGGCGGAGGATATTAAGATTTGAGTTTGACAGCACCCGGCAACACAGTCCGGTTGTAAAAAATATGGAGCCCACAATTATTATCGAATCAAAAAGTGTCGCAACCTATCTGAGGCAACTGCAAGAGATGGGAGAAAATATTGATGATTATCAGAGTATATGGGGCTACTCGGCAGGACATATTGAGTTACGAAGTCCCGTCTTTGAGTACCTTTAAGACAAGAAGGTAGTGTATGCCTGGTGGCATCTTTGGTCAAAGCAGACAAAGACAACTGAAGAAAACTGCTCTCTACCCTCATTTGCAAGATAATCGGATACCGTGGTTACAGCAATCACCGTTGCCTCTTCAATCGGATAACCATAGATACCGGTACTGATAGCCGGAAAAGCAATCGTTCGGACTTTCAGGCTTTGGGCAACCTCCAAAGACCGGTAATAACAAGAGGCAAGTTTAACAGCTTCCTGTTGGTCCCCACCCGAGTATATTATTGGCCCTACTGTGTGGATGATATACCTACAAGGAAGTCGATAAGCACTGGTAGCCTTAGCATCCCCAGTATCGCAACCGCCGAGGGTTCGACACTCTTCAATCAGTTTAGGCCCCGCCGCTCTGTGAATTGCCCCGTCAACTCCCCCGCCTCCAAGCAGAGTTGAGTTTGCAGCATTGACAATAGCATCTACCGATAATGTGGTTATGTCCCCTAATATTAGAGAGATTCGGCTATCGTATTTATTAAGAGTGCCCATTAATTACCTCCTGTTAGGAGTATAACACACTAATCTATTTTTACACTCTTCCAATTTTTGTTGATCAACAAATCTAAACTGTTATAACCAACCTGTTTTAAAAGCTCCTTTGATTCACTAAAGTGGTAATCAAGGTTATCGGGATGGTGGGCATCACTGGAAAGAACCATAGGAATCTCCAAAAAGGCACACTCCTTTAACAACAACGGAGAAGGATAAGGGTATTTAGCCCCCTTTCTTGCAACAGCTCCGGTATTTATTTCAATCCTTTTATTGTGTTTTTTAGCTATCTCAAACATCTTTTTAGCCCGTTCGACGTACCAAGATTCGGCTGGATCAAAGTAACGGTTACCGTTATTGTGCTTCTCGACCACATTGCAGTGGGCTAAAAAATCAAAATCATAAGCTGTTATTAATCGCTCCTGCAATGAAAAGTAGTGGTTTATCAACTCCTTAATATCATTATTAAAATTATCGGCTAAAAGCATCTCAAAGTTATCGCTTGTATAATCAATTTCCACGTATCTGTTACTTTTAGGATGGTAAAAAAAATGAACTGCCCCTATAAGAAAATCGAGTCTGTTTTTATACTCCAAGCCTCCCAAAGAATCATCCAATTCAAAAAACTCTGCTTCTAAACCACCATAAATTTCTATCTTTCCTTTGTAAGACTCTTTAAGACGATTTATCTCTTGTAGATAATAATCAAAATCTTCTGCTTTAAGGTGCCAAGTTCGATCTATATCATTGGGAGCATGACAACTGAAACCTAAGGCGCTAAAGCCTTTATCGACTGCTTGTCTAACATACTCTTCCAATGGTAACTGCCCATCATCGAGGTAGCAGTGTGTGTGGTAATTAGTAATCATGGCTTAAATATAACGGAAACTTCAAAGAGCACCAAGAGCAATCTAAAATTGGTTTTTAGAAAAATTACTATAAGCGTTGTCCAATTGGTTTAACATCTCATAGACTGCTTCATAGCTTTCACAAACATCCACAGGTACCAAGTAGTTACTAGTCACCTCTCTCAGTTGTCCAAAGAGACTCTCCAAAGAATTACTCTCTTTTAATGTCTCTACCAACTGATTGTATATTTTCTGGACTTCATAGAACTCGCTGTGAGTCGGTCCATGTACTCTTGCCACAATAGGAATATACTGATTTAAAGTTGCCAGAATCTGTTCATCAAATTTAAAATTGTCACTCATTTACTTCTCCTTTGAGCCTTTTTTTAAGACTACCGTTTATTTAAAGGTTTGTAATTGACCTAAATCAAATTTAGGATATCTTTGTCAAAGAAATGTCATAAGTTTCCTATTTAGTATTTTTATAAAGATGAACACTCC
>JBAYOE010000086.1:0-6532 GCA_041678405.1 Sphaerochaetaceae bacterium
TAAAAAAGCCCTTGAAATTATTAAAAAAGAGAATCATCTGGTTAAAAGTCTCCAAAGAAATGCAGCCTATATGATTAAGAGTTTTAAAGAGAGGGGTTTTGATACCGGAACAACTGAGACCCCGATAGTTCCCCTTTTGATAGGGGATAATGAAAAGACATTTTTATTGTGGAAAAACGTCTTTGAAAGAGGGGTCTATGTCAATCCGGTAATCTCACCGGCTGTCCCTCCTCAAAGGGCTCTCATAAGAACTTCCTGTATGGCTACCCACTCTCTCAGTGAGTTGGATAAGGCTGTCGATATCATTGCAACCGAAGCCAAAAAGTTAGCCATTACTTAAGGAGTCTACCATTTGGGTGACAGTTTCAGTATACTTAGAGCATGAAGAAGATAAGAGTTAAAAACCCTGCTGAATTTGGTTCTATTGTTGCCGCTCAGATAAAAAAAGTCGGAGCTCTCAGTGGCAACAAAATCCGCATTGGAGTTCCGGGGGGAAGGGGATCTGTTCCGGTAATAGAGGGAATATTGGAGTGTGATAGAGAGCTGTTGGATCGTGTTGTCCTTTATTTAGTCGATGAGCGTCTTGAGGGTGAAACAAACAGACAGACGCTTATGAATGTCGGTTTGCAAAAGGCTATTGATGAAAAACGGTTTTCAGAAAGCTCTCTTATTATTCCAAATTTAGAGGGGAAGTTTTTTGATTTTGAAGGCTCTTTGGATCTTGTCTATCTAGGAGTGGGAGAGGACGGTCATATTGCTTCGCTTTTCCCAAATTCATATCCTGCGTTGGATTCAAAAGAGGCTGATATGGTCAGTTTAATAGAAGAGAGTCCAAAACCGCCGAATAAGAGGTTAACAGTCTCTTATAGGGGATTTAGAAAGTATGCTCAAAAAAGCAGTATTTATCTTCTCTTTTTTGGAGAGGGAAAAAGGGCTGCCTATAACCGGTTTCTGAAACAGAAAGAGAGTCCGTCGACTCTTCCGTCGCTCTTTTTTACCAGGGAGTTGTTTAATGTTACCGTGGTAACCGATTTAGAGGAGGCTTGAAAGTGAAAAGGGTAGTTATCCAATTTGGAGGAACCGGTGATTTAGCTTTAAAAAAGCTCTATCCGGCTTATGATCACCTGCTGGGAAAGGGTTTTGATTTCTCGTTGATTGCCCTTGGGCGCCGGTTTAAAGACAAAGATGAGTTTATTAAAAATATGGCTATCGATAAATGCTCCCAAAATTTTATCGATAAGGTTGAGTACCTCTATTACGATATGCAGGATGAAAAGTCCAAGGGCAACCTTAAAGAGCATCTGGAGAATCAGATAAGAGGTTCGGTGGATGTGGAGCTGATTTACTATTTGGCACTTCAACCTTCTCTTTATGAGGAGGCTATCAAGCAAATTAAATATGTTGACAGTTCAATATCGTGTAAATGTCGGTTAAACAAAAAAATAGTTGTCGAAAAGCCGTTTGGATTTGATTTAGAGAGTGCAAAGCGGTACAACGAGGTTCTCCTAAAGGCATTTGACGAGAAAGAAATTTACAGAGTAGACCACTATTTAGGCAAAGAGTTTATGCAAAACCTCCTTATACTCCGATTCCACAACGACATAATCAGGAGTATTTGGAATGACCGTTCTATAGAGAGTATTGAGATAATATTTGACGAGACCCACGGAGTCGACCAGAGATTGGGCTTTTATGAGAAAATAGGGGTGGTCAGAGATACTATTCAAAACCACATACTCCAAATCGTAACCCATTTGACGATGAACGAACCTGCTTCACTCTCTCCCGAAGACATCGCTACTGAAAAAGTGAAAGTTCTTAAATCGATTGCCCCGGTCAGTGAGTTTTATACCGGGCGTTATGAATCTCTCGGTGCCAACAGCGGAACGATTGTGGAGACTCCCACCTATGCGGCTTTGAAGCTGTATGTCAATACGTTCTATTTTGCCGATGTCCCAATCTATATCAGAACCGGTAAGATGCAAAAAGAGGCTAAAAGTCTTATCTACATAAAATTTAAGAACACGACCAGAAAAGTTATGCATGATGATTCGATTAAGGAAAACGGGATTATAATCACCATCCATCCGGAACTTACAATCGATATCTCAGTCAACCTTAAAGAGCCCGATACCTCTTGGAAATCGAAACAGGTACGTTTCAGATTCAATCAGGCAGAAACTTTCGGAGCCAATACCCCCGAAGCATATGAACAAATTGTTAAAAAGATTTTACAGGGGGATAAGAGTCTGTTTCCCAGCATGCGCGAGATTAATGAAGCTTGGCGGATTGTAGAGCCGATGCTTTCACCGGAAACCCATTTAGAAGTTTATCCGGTGAAAACTCTGCCTAAATTTGCCTTGGATATGGCAAACAAAAACAATTTCAGCTGGTTTGACTAAAAGACTACCAGTCTAACAGCCTTTTATCTCCTTTCAGTTTTTGGATGTCGGCGATATTTTGGGTTACCTCTAAAGTACCCAAAAATTTACCGTCATCGTCTCTTACTGCAAAGTAGCGGATATAGACATATTTATCGCCGAGGTGGAGATAGAAATCGGCATTATCTTTTTCTCCCGATTTAAGCTGTTCGACAATTTTTTCAACGATGTGTACCGAAGCAGGGGGGTGGCAGTTTGAAACATCTCTGCCGATAACCGCTGTCGTGCGGGCAAAGATTCTCTCTTTTACCTGGGAGAAATAAGCTACCTTGTTATCGGCATCAACAAATGTTATGTCGATGGGTAGGGTATTGAGCAGATGGTTGAGAACCTTCGGGGAGAGCGTTCCGGTGGGGAATTTTACATCCCCCTGACTGTCGGTAGTGACCATCTTCCCAATTGTTGCCTCTTTCGGAACTTCAAAAGTTGGATGTTCATCTAAGAGGGTGTATCCGATTTCGGGACTCTGTTCTCTGATTTGACGCCAATCGGTGGTAAAGAAAACTTCACTGGCCATTGGGATAAGAATATTTTCTTCTTTGCTGATCATGTCGACAATTTTTGTTTTTGTTGCTTCAAGTTGGTCGGTGAATGCTTTGATTGCGTCGGCAGAGGGGCTTTTTGATTCTCTCAGTTTTGCCAATAAAGAACGGCTCTCTTTAATCATTGCCCTGATTTCATCGTCAACTGCCCACATGACTTTTGGAGGGGCTGTGATACCGTAGCGCTCCATTATTGGAAACCAGAGGTTCTCTTTTTTTGAGTAGTGTAAATCTATTTGCCACAAATCTTTTAAATCTTCGGTAAGTTTTTCTAAAGCTGAAAAATCTCCTGTGTTTAAACTTTTTAGATTGGTTTCGATTCTCTTTTTAAAGAGGTTCTCAATTGCTCTGTTTTCCTCTTTTAAGATCCAAGTGGGATGGCCTTCTTCTTTTCTCTTATCTTTATCTTGATGAATGGAGGCGACAGAATCGTTAAACAGGGCAGCGTGAACATCACACAGCTTCTGAACCTCTTCTACTTTTACCGAACCTTCATCAATGAGGGCTTTTTCCATAGCTGCAATTTCATTTGCTTCGACATTTTGAAACTCTTTAGTGAAATCGGCTTTTACTGCCTCAAAATCCTCACCACCATGGAGCCTTTGAATCAGTGATTTGAGCAGATTCTGACGATACTCTTTAGTGTTACTCATAAAATCTCCTTTTGAGAGGTATCCACAACTTTATAACCGTGCTCTTTTAAGGTTTGGATTATATAGTTCAAGTCGATTGAACGCATTGCTGCCCCTTTGGGGAGAGTCATCACTCGGCCTACACTGTTAAGCATAATCGGCTTCACTATTTCGCTAAATCCAATCTCAGCAAGAATCTTAATAAGATTTGGGTCTTTGCTGCATAAAGAGTGGACACTTTTCTCTAAGTCTATAATTTTTTCTTCCATCTTTTATCCTTAAGGTACCATATTAGGAACCAATTACTTGTTGCATTTGCAACAATAGTATTAAATAAAAAGATTTCGGACAAGAGTTAGCCTCTCTGAAATAGACTTTCAATCTCTTTTTCGTAGATTTTATCGATTTTATGACGCATTATCTCCTGCTTTGCACTGAGCTCTTTTCCCACTTTAAAACTCTCGGTTAAGACAACAAAACGGTTAATTTTTTCAAAACTTTTAAAGCCGTTTTTAGTGCTTATAAGTTCACTTATTTCACTTCCTATCAGTTCATTGACTTCAGGGAGACTCGGAACATCAAACCGGGCCATGTAGGGAATCCTGCTCTCTTTGGCATACAGTTCAAGAGCTTTGACATCGATTACTACCAAAGCAGCCAAATACTTTTGGTCTTGGCCCACAACGACAGCCTGTTCAATATACTCAGACTCTCTGAGGCGGGATTCAATGGGCAGCGGTTCAATATTTTCGCCTCCGGAAAGAACTATTGTATCTTTGACTCTTCCTTTAATGGCATATTCGCCCTTGTGAGTCCAAACACCGATATCTCCGGTGTTAAGCCAGCCGTCTTGGTCAATGACTTCTTTTGTTAAGTCATCCCTCTTGTAATAGCCTTTCATCACCTGTTGTCCACGGACTAAAATAACCCCTTTTTCTCCCGGTTTTACGTCCCTGTTATTTTCATCGACGATCCTTATCTCTGTTTCGGGCAACACTGCAACTGTTTGGGGAACCTGATGGCCTATTTTTCTTAACCCGATTACCGGAGCGGTCTCTGTTAAACCGTAACCGTCTAAAAGGGTGATTCCGATTGCTTTAAAGAATTTATCGACAGTGGTAGGCAAAGAGCCTCCCCCGGAAACACCTGCTTTGAAGTTTTTTCCGAATTTCTTTTTAATGGTGTTAAAAATAAGAGCATCGCCTAACAACTTTAAAGGATAGAGGGGGATGATAAGGATCAAACCGATTAACAAATCTAAAGGATAGAAGCGCCTTTTAAATTGAGGCATTCGGTTTGTCACTAAATTAAGGGCCAATGCATAGTTACTTCCCACCCAGACAAAGAAATGAAACAGAGTGCGGGCTACAACGCTTTTTCCTTTAATGTTTTGATAAACCCCTGCTTTAACGGCTTCCCAAATACGGGGGACAGAACCCATCCAGGAGGGATTGATCCTCTGTAAGTCGACCATTAAAATTTTTCCTATCGGTTTGGAGTAAGCAACGGCAGAGGCTTGGGAGACAATTACGTACTGTAAGATTCTCTCAAAAGAGTGCCAGACGGGAAGAACGCTCAGCCACCGTTGTCCTTTGCCTAAATTAATCACTTTAGGAATCTGTTCCAACTGGAAAAGAAAATTTCTGTGAGTCAGCATAACTCCTTTAGGAACACCGGTGGTTCCACTGGTAAATATTACCGTTGCCAGGTCTTCCGATTTTGTTAAAGCAATCTCTTTTTCAACAAAATCAGAATTGTTTAAAAGAAAAGCTTTTCCCATCTCCAATACTTCGTCGTAGGTGATAAGTTTTATTTTTTCGCTCTCTTTTAAATCATCGGTGGTGTAATGGACGGTATCGATAACGATGATTGTCTCTAAAGCGGTTAAAGAGTCTGCTAAAGAGGTTACTTTATAAGCCTGCTCTTCATTTTCGGCAAAACAGATTTTAGCTTCGGTTGTGTTGAGGATAAACTCAAGTTCGTAAGCCATAGCATCCCGACCTCTGGGTACATCTGCTGCCCCTAGAGCCAAGATAGCAAAATCACTGACTAACCACTCTTTTCTGTTGTCGCTTATCAAACCCACAAGGGAGCCTCTTTTTACCCCTAAGGTGTGTAAGCCGGCTGCTAAATCAACGACTTGCGAATAAAACTGGGAGTAGGTGGTCGGGTGGAAGGTTCCCTCATCATCTTTGGAGAGCTGTATCTCATTTGTTCCATATTTTGCTACCATTTCCTGTAACATTTTTGGTAAGGTTTCGTACATACGAACCTCCTTAAATTACAATTTGACAGATAACGTCAATGTGTAATATAAGGTATTGGTTAATTCTAGGCAAGCGGTCAAAATAAGAGAAAGATTATTTTAAAAACTATTATTATGTTTGCTGTTTTTATAAAAAATAAGTAGCTGGGCATTAACTAAAATTCTAAGAATTTCTTTTTCTTCTGAGTCAAGCGATATTTTTTGACGCTTTACTGCTAGTTTATAAATACAATTTATAATAATCTGTAATATAAAATTTTGGTTGGCTTGCATTTATTGTAGAAACTACTTCTCATACATGGTATTCTCAAAGCTATGGATAACCAGTCTGATATTTCAACAGAACTAGACTCTCCAAACGGAATTGCTTATGTCAAATTGGTTAACGATGAGGGCACAAATCCTGATTTTATCTATCTAAAAGTTAATAAATCGTTTTTAGAAATCGTAGGATTGAGTGAAGAAGAGGTTTTGGATTCCAACGGCAGGGAAATCCATTCTGCCCCTTTTTATAAAGAGTATTTAGATTTAGTAATTGAAGCAGCTTTAACAAACACAAAACAGGGTTTTGTTTTAGTCGACAAATCCAAAAATCTCTATTTGAGCATCACCGCCACCGGCGATGAAAATAAAAATGCTCTTATTAAAATA
>JBAYOE010000087.1:0-6445 GCA_041678405.1 Sphaerochaetaceae bacterium
TCAGGTAGTAGTTGAAGCGGCCATTTGACTCGAATTTTGGATAATTTTTTAACATTTGTTTAGCAAGAATGGGTTGAGGTAGCATTTGTTAGACAAAAAATTGGTTGGGAATTTAGTTAAAAACGTTTCAACTATTAATTAAAAGAATTTGACTCACAAGTAGTCAAGAAAAATTTTAGGAGGGTGATTGTGAAAAAGCTAGTAACAGTCTTGCTGATTCTGGCAGTAGTCGGAAGCTTTGCTTTCGCAGCAGGGAGAACTGAGGCGGCTGCGGAAAAAAAGTATGAGATCGCACTGGTTGTAAAACTTGAGGGAGTAGCTTGGTTTGACAGTACTCGTGATGGAATTAATGCATTTGCTAAGGACCATCCCGATGTAAATGCTTATCAGCTCGGACCAGATGTCGCTGATGCCTCGTCACAGATTGCAATCATTAATGACCTAATCGTCAAAGGTGTTGATGCGATATTGGTAGTCCCAAATGATCCAGATGCTTTAGTACCGGTTTTGAAAAGGGCAAATGATGCAGGTATTTTAACTTTCACACACGAAGCATCAACCCAGCGCCAAGTAAGTTATGACTTAGAGGCATTCGACAATGATGAGTATGGAAGACACATGATGGATATCATGGCTGAGTGGATGAATTATGAAGGCAAATGGCAACCGTTTGTTGGAAACCTGACTTCTGTTACACACAACGAGTGGGTTGATGGAGAAGAGGCTCAGGCAAAAGCTAAATATCCAAAACTTTACCCGGCACAGGCAGTTCGTGTTGAAGACAGAGAAAACCAACAACTTGCTTATGAGAGAACTTTAGAGTTGTTAAGAACTCACCCAGATCTAAAAGCTGTTATGGGAAGTGCTATGAGTACCGTTCCCGGTGCTGCAGCTGCAATTGAAGAGAGAGGTTTAATTGGTAAAGTCGCTGCATTTGGTACATGTTTACCATCAGTTGCCGGCGATTATCTGAAGAGTGGTGCAGCTAAATCGATTCACTTCTGGGTACCTGCCGATGCAGCTTATGCTACAGCAAAATTAGCTTATATGATGCTCAAAGGACAAGAGATTAAAGATGGAGTTAACTTAGGAGTACCTGGGTACGAAAATATCACAATCAAGAAAAATGCTTCTGGAGTTCCAGTTGTTTATGGCCAAGCTTGGGTTGACGTAGATATCAATAACCTTAAAGATTGGACCAATCCTAACGGCACTTACATTCTTTAAAATTTAATTTTCCTAGATAAGGGAGATCCCCACAGCTGGATTTCCCTTTATTGAAATAATAATTAAAACGGTAGGGATCTTCATGGAAGATGTTTTTTTAGAGGCAAGGAACATCAGTAAAACTTTTGTTGGTGTCAAAGCACTCGATGATGTTGATTTAACGATTGGGAAAGGGGAAATCCACTGCCTTATTGGTGAAAATGGTTCGGGAAAATCAACCCTAATTAAAATTATCGGTGGCATTCATAAAGCAGATAGCGGAACTATTGCTATTGACGGAAATGTGTTAAGCGGGAAAGATGCAATTGAATCAATCAGGGCGGGTGTTCAGATTATCTACCAAGATCTTTCACTTTTTCCTAACCTAACTGTAGCTGAAAATATTTCAATTAACCAAATGCTGGAGACAAACCAACAATTTGTTAATTGGAAAAAAGTAAGAGAAACAGCAAAGCGGGCACTCAGTGAAATAGGGGAAGATATCGATATCGATGAACGTGTTGAGAACCTCTCAGTTGCAAAGAAGCAGATAATTGCAATTTCACGTGCTTTAACCCAAAATGCTAAGCTTATAATAATGGATGAAGCTACGTCCGCTATTACGAGTGAAGAGGTTAAACATCTCTTCACTATTATTTTAAAATTAAAAGAGCGCGGTATAGCAACGCTCTTTGTTAGCCATAAGTTGAGTGAAGTTTTTGAAATCGCCGAAAATATTACTATTTTACGCGATGGTAAATTGTTAGGTGTTTATCCGTCCCACGAGGTAAATGAAGAGCGCTTAGCTTATATAATGACAGGGTTAAATCTTAAATCTGAACCTTATGTTTATGAGGCAACCAAATTCTCAGAGACCCCGCTGTTGGAAGTTAAAAACTTAACTAAGAAGGGACAGTATAATGATGTCAGTTTCCACATCAAACCAGGCGAAATAGTAGGGGTCATTGGTCTGATTGGTTCAGGAAGAACTGAAGTGGTTGAATCTATTTTCGGTATAGATCAACCCGATAGCGGCTCTATTTATGTAAGAGGAGAAGAGGTTGCTATCCGGAATCCCCGCGATGCAATGCGTCATGGCATCGCGTTTTTGCCTGAGGATCGTTTGACTCAGGGCTTATTTGATGTACAGTCTATCGGGAACAACATTGTAATCACAGTTATTAAAAACTTTTTAAAGCGTAGCAAGCTTCTCGACCTACCGAAAAAGAAAAACTGCGAAGTAGAATGGGTTCAAAAGCTTGCAATCAAAACTCCAACGCCAAAAAACCCAGCTAACAGTCTCTCGGGTGGAAACCAGCAGAGAGTTGTTATAGCCAAATGGCTGGCAACAGATCCTAAGGTTTTTATCTTAGATGGACCTACTATTGGCATTGATATTGGTTCGAAGCATACAATTCATGAAATTATCCGTGATCTAGCCCGCCAAGGGATGGGGATTCTAATTATTAGCGATGAAGCACAAGAAATCCTGGACAACTGTAACCGTGGAATTGTTATGTCAAACGGCAGAATTATTAGAGAGTTTAGCGATTCTAGAACAATTGGAGTGGATGAGCTGCTTGATATTGTTGCTAGAAGGGTGGAATCAGGAGCCGGCGCATGAATATTAAACGCTTTTTTAAACGCAGTGAGTCTTATGTACTGTTAATAATAATCTTATTCTCAGCTTTTATTACTATCATAAATCCTGCTTTTCTTACTTTGGAAAACCTATTTGACCTTCTGCGCAGTAGTTCGGGAACAGCGATTTTGGCAATCGGTGTCTTTTTGGTACTGATAAGCGGTGGAGTAGATGTTTCATGTACCACAATCGCAATTGTTGGCCAATACGTTTCAGTTAATCTTATGATTCGAGCCGGGATTGATAGTATCTGGTTTATTTTTGGACTTTCGGCATTTATCGGAATTGTTCTCGGGGCAATAAATGCGGTCTTTGTCTCACTTTTCAAACTACCCACTTTGATAGTAACACTGGGTACCAGCAGTCTTTATCACGGGGCTATGTTGGAGTTTTTCGGTACCAGAGCTGTAAATGTAGGGGATTTACCACAAAGTGTTAAATCATTCGGAACTTTTAATGTTCTCACTCTTCCAAGAGCTGACGGAACCACCTATGGCCTGTCGATTTTCTTTGTGATTTTAGTTGCCCTTCTGATTATCACCTATTTTGTTTTGAAATTTACTATGGTTGGACGTGGTATTTATGCCATTGGGGGCAACTTAGAAGCAGCAAAAAGAGCCGGGTTTAACACCCGTAAAACCCACTTTTTCATCTATACATATGCCGGTTTTCTAGCTGGTATTATGGGTGTAATTCATCTGTCCCTAATCAGATATAGTAATCCAAACTACATAGTAGGGACAGAGTTGGGAGTTATTGCTGCTGTTGTCTTAGGAGGAGCTAGAATCAGCGGCGGTACGGGAACTTTGACTGGTACTATGCTTGGTGTAATTCTGATAACTCTTTTAGAAAAGAACTTAATTATGATAGGTTTATCAACCTATTGGCAACAATTCTTCATTGGAGTTGTCTTAATCTTGGGTGTCTCTATTACCTATTTGCAAGCTAAGTTTCAAGATGGCGGCAGGACGATTATTGTTAAGGATGAGGAGTAATGAAAATACCTTTTTTTAAATTTAAAGAGCCTAAGAATAAATATCTGTTTATAATTATGATGCTGACAATTTTAATAATGTTAGTAATGCTGCCCGATATATTTCTTTCGCAGGTAAATATCAGATCTATGGCTTCCCAATTTCCGGAGTTTGGTTTTCTTGCTTTGGCAATGATGCTGGCTATGATTACAGGGGGAATAGACCTCTCAGTCGTTGCCACAGCTAATTTTACCGGTGTTATTGCTGCCCTTATATTAACCAAAGGGCCTGAAGCTGGAATGTCTCCGATACTTGCAATTGTTTTAGCAATAGCATCTGTTATTGCTTTAGCAATTCCGTGTGGATTGATTAACGGAATACTAATCGCATTTGTCGGAGTACCTCCTATATTGGCAACTTTGGGAACGCAAGGACTCTTTTTGGGCTTGGCAACGGTCATTACAAAGGGTTTAAGTATTGCAAACTTTCCTAATCAATTCTTATTTATAGGAAGTGGATATCTTTTTGGAGTCCCCTTTGTGTTTATCCTTTTTTTAATTGGTACTATAGTTGTTGCTTTAATCTTAGGGCGTACTCAACAGGGTTTTAGTATGTATATGATTGGGTCTAACCCAACTGTTGCCCGCTATTCGGGTGTTAACAACTCAAAAATAATTATAAAGACATACGTCATTACGGCAATATTGGCAGCTGTCTCTTCAATCATAATGATAAGCCGAGCCAACTCAATGCGCCCTGGCTACGGTTCTTCATATTTGCTACAGGCAATTTTAGTTGTCGTTTTAGGCGGGGCAGATCCCGACGGAGGTTTTGGTAATATTCCGGGGCTTCTAATGGCAATTGTCATGTTGCAGGTGACCCAAAGTGGGCTTAACATTTTGGCTTTCAGTCCTTTTGTCCGCAAGTTCATCTGGGGTTTTGCTCTGTTGCTCGTTATGACAATAAACTTCACAGCACAACAGTATGGTGATTATAAACGGGTTAAAAAAATGCGACAGATTGCCACTACAACAACTTAAATAGAAAAAGGGGGAGCAAAGATGAAAAAATTCTTAAATAAACCAGAAGACTTTGTGGATGAGATGATTAAAGGGATTTTAGCAGCTCACAGCAAACAGGTAACTTGCGTTAACGACGATTTAAGATGTTTCGTTACAGCCAATGTTAAAAAGGGGAAAGTTGGCATTGCCACCGGCGGAGGGTCGGGACACTTGCCTCTCTTTTTAGGGTATGTCGGTGAGAATATGCTCGATGGGTGCTCTGTCGGGGGGGTATTTCAATCGCCAAGTGCCGAACAGATGTTAGAAGTAACAAAAGCAATAGATAGCGGTAGGGGTGTTTTATATATCTATGGAAACTACGGCGGCGATGTGATGAACTTCGATATGGCTGCCGAGATGGCCGATATGGAAGACATACGGGTTGAGCAAGTTGTCGCCGGGGAGGATGTTGCCTCTTCTAAAAAGGGAGAAGAGCACAAAAGACGCGGTGTTGCCGGTATCTTTTTTGTCTATAAAACAGCCTCTGCGGCAGCAGCTGCAATGAAAGACCTTGACGAGGTAAAAAGAGTTGCCCAAAAAACTGCTGACAATGTAAGAACTATGGGCGTAGCCCTCTCTGCATGTATCGTTCCCGAAGTTGGCAAACCCTCTTTCACAATCGGGGAAGGAGAGATGGAAATCGGGATGGGAATTCACGGTGAACCTGGAATTGAACGCAGTTCTTTAAAAAGTGCCGACGAAATAGTTGAACAAATGTTAAATGCAATTTTAGAAGATCTCCCATACAGCAAAGGTGATGAAGTTGCTGTCTTGATGAACGGTCTTGGTGCAACACCAAAAGAAGAACTATATATCATGTACCGCAAAGTAGATGAGATGCTCAAAGAGAGAGGTATCAAAGTCTTTCATGTGTATGTAGGTGAGTACGCAACTTCAATGGAGATGGCCGGTTCTTCAATTTCGCTTCTTAAACTTGATGCCGAATTAAAAGAGTATCTAAGTATGCCGGCTCATACGCCATTTTTTGAACAAGTGCAACTTTAGGGAGGTAGCTTAAGATGTCTTTGTTACGATTAAAAGATTTTAAAGCAATATTTACTCTGCTTAATGAGATGGCACAGAAGAACAAAGAGTATCTGATAAACCTTGATTCAGTTATGGGGGACGGAGATTTAGGGTTAACAATGGCAACTTTATTTAAAGCTGCCGATGAGTTTGCCAAAGAGTATACAGATGATGATGTCGGTTCATTTTTAATGAAAGCCGGTATGGTAATGGCAAAAGCAGCCCCTTCTACAATGGGTACTCTTATGGCAACCGGCTTTATGCGTGGCGGTAAAACCCTTAAAGGGAAAACAGAGATAGACCTTCCTGATATGGCCTCTTTTTGGCGCTCATTTACCGATGGAATTGGTGAAAGGGGTAAATCTAAGGTTGGTGAAAAGACAATATTGGATTCCTTAGACCCCGCTGCAACTAAATTGGAAAAATCGACAGATTCTTTAAAAGAGGCTCTAAGGAGTGCCAAAGAGGAGGCTCAAAAAGGGGTTGAGGCTACAAAAAATATGGTTGCCCAACACGGAAGAGCTGCCTACTACCAA
>JBAYOE010000088.1:0-6411 GCA_041678405.1 Sphaerochaetaceae bacterium
AATCTGGCATGACAATGCTGATAGTAAGTCATGAGATGGGTTTTGCAAATGCGGCTGCCGATCGGGTAGTTTTTATGGATGAGGGGGAAATCATTGAGATTGATACACCTCAAAAGCTATTTAACAACCCGGAAAACGAAAGAACCAAACAGTTTTTAAACCATATTTTAAAGTAGTAGTTTTAATTAACTACTACTGGTTTCCTTGAGTGGTAAAAATAAACCATTTGCCGAATTTAAAAAAACCAATACGATTTGAAAATGAATTTTCTAAAAAACTGGTTGGAAAACCATATTTCTTTACAAGACAAACGCTCAGATTTGGGGGAGAGAGAGAACTCAATCAGCCATCTTGTCGGCTCTGTGGGCGCTTTTCTTTTTATGATTATTGTATCTGTCAGATTTAATTCTTACAGCCTAAATACTTTTATTGGTCTTTTAATTTACGGCTTCTCTCTTTTGCTTCTTTACAGCTCTTCGGCCGTTTATCATCATCTGAAAAGCGGTAACAAAAAGAGAGTTGCCCGTCTTTTAGACCATGTTAATATCTACATCCTTATAGCAGGTACCTATACTCCTCTTTTGATGTCGGTCAATAATAATAACGGATCTATTTTTTTGGCAACAGTTTGGGCAACCGCTTTTATAGGGATAGTTTTAAAAATTATCTTTTGGGGACGTTACCGAATATTGCATGTCGTATTTTATCTTCTAATGGGGTGGATGATAATTTTCTTTTGGGATGGAGTTGTTCCTTTTTTAGACAGAAGACTCCTTTATTATGTAATAGGAGCAGGCTTAACCTACTCATTCGGTGTAATATTTTATGCCTTAAAAAATCTTAAACACAGCCACCTTATTTGGCATATTTTTTGTCTGATTGCCAGTTCTATTTTCTCAATCGGATTTTTGCTCTATTTAAACTAGGATATGGACACAACAACCGGCTATCAGTAGAGTACTCTTTATGGACAAATTAGCGAAGATTGTTAACTCTTTTGATACCTTTTACCATCAAATGTACCAAGACCGGTGGCCGCTTTTAAAAGAGGCCTTGTTAAAAGAGAGTAAAAGTGTGCCATTCAATGAAAATCTTCTTAAACCTTACTACCTGGACGAAGCTTCAATTATCTGTGCGAACCAACTTCCCATTACTGAAAATGATAAAGTTTTAGATATGTGCAGTGCGCCCGGAGGAAAAGCTTTAATTCTCGTTCAAAAACTCTCCGCTGAGGGTTCTTTGGTATGCAATGACCGCTCAAGTGCCCGTCGTAACCGCCTTAGAAAAGTTCTTAGTGAGCACTTGAATGAAAGCAAACAAACGATAATAAAAGTTACCAGTCACGATGCAACCAAATGGGGTTTGTACGAACAAAATGTCTATGATGCGATTTTGTTAGATGCCCCCTGCTCTGCAGAAAGACACCTCCTGCAAAACAAAAAGGCCCTTTTACAATGGTCTTCAAAACGCTCTTCGCACTTGGCAATTACACAATTTGCCATGGTGGCAGCGGCTTTAGAAGCTGTAAAAATCGGTGGTTTTATCCTCTATTCAACCTGTTCAATAAGTAATTTAGAGAATGAAGGGATAATAGAGAAGTTACACAAAAAAAGAGAAGGACGCTTTGAGGTGATAGAAACAAAAGACCTTTTTTTAAGCGAATCTTTGAAATATGGAAATATAGTTTTACCCGACAAATTTGGCGGTAAAGGCCCGCTGTTCTTTGTACTTTTAAGGAGGCTAAAGTGAGCGACAGTATCGATGTGGCAATAACTGAATGTTCTACCTATGAAATCGATCAGTTAGAAGAGGCAATGGAAAAAGTTTGCAACAGTGCAAACATGATCGACGTTAAAGACAAAAAGGTTCTACTTAAACCAAATATTCTCAGTGACGCTTCCAGTGAAAAAGCAATCACAACCCATCCCGAAGTAGTTAGGGCTTTAATAAGAGTCCTTTTCAGACGGGGAGCCAAAGAAGTGTTAGTTGGGGATTCTCCCGGAATACACGGCCCCTCCTTCTTTCCCAGAACATCGGGAATCGGAAAAGTTTGTATTGAAGAGGGCGCCAAATGGTGTGTGTTTGCCCGAGACCCTGTCATGAGAAATATTCCCGGAGTTTTTAATCTTAAACTGCCACTGCCTAAAGTAATGGATGAGGCCGATATAATCATCAGCGTAGCAAAGATGAAGACACACCAGCTCATGTATGCAACCGGAAGCGTAAAAAATATCTTTGGAATGGTTGTGGGTCTCCACAAAAGTGCCTGTCATATGCTCTATCCTACCAGTAACTCATTTGCTAAAATGCTCAGCGGCCTTTATGCTTTAATAAAACCACAGTTTGCAGTTATGGACTGCATCGTTGCAATGGAAGGCCCCGGTCCTGCCGCCGGTCTTCCCCGGCATGTCGGGCTTCTGATGGCAAGTAACGACCCAACAGCACTCGATGCCACTCAGAGCCTTATAATGGGTTATGATCCCTATGCAATCCCTCTAACAAAAGCTCTTTTAAACAGGCGCCTAACTATGTGGAGAAATCTTACCGAGATAAACTACCCTCTTTTAAACGGCAATGAGTTAATAATTAAAGATTTTAAAAGAATTGAGCAAAGAAAAAAAGAGAATCTAATCGGAACTCTTATAATCCCTTTGTTGACCCGTAAATTTAAAATGAGGCACCGCCAAAAAGAACCCAAACCGCTTTTTGACCGAAGCATCTGTATCGGGTGCAACAAGTGTGTAGAAATATGTCCTGCTAAAGCAATAGTTCTTGACAAGGAAAAGAAAGCCGTCTGTAGTTACAGCAAGTGCATTAGATGTTATTGTTGTCACGAAGTGTGTCCTGTGAATGCTATTGAAATCGAAGAAAGGGTGGAAGCTTAACAGTGGATCCAAAAACGTTTATAACTACGGTTTTATTGGCAATAACTCCCATAAGTGAGCTCAGAGGAGCCATTCCGTTTGCCTATTTCAGAGGTAACTCACTTTTAGTAAGTGCACTTATCGGCGGTGCTTTTAACCTTTTAGTCTCCCCTATTGCTTATCTATTTTTATCTTACTTTCACCAATTTTTTTATAGGGTATGGCCATTTTATAAAAAAGTTTTTGACAAGACAGTGGTTCGAGTCAGAAATAGAATCTCAGTTAAAATCGATAAATATGGGATGCTTGGCATAATTTTGTTTGTAGGAATTCCCCTACCCGTAACCGGAGCTTGGAGCGGAACTTTGGGCGCTTGGCTTCTTGGACTTGATAGAAAACACTCCTTGGTAGCAGTCAGTTTAGGGGTAGTTTTAGCTACTCTGATAGTAACTATTGTGTTACTGCTGGGCAAAGGAATGTTTTCGATATTTATTAAAATTGTATGACTCTTAATTAAAACTAAAACACCATTTTTAGCTAAATAAAATACCCCCGCACGTACGTATTGAATTCTCTTAACTCTTGTTCCATAATTAAAACATGGCTAAAACAGAAGCTTTTGATAAACACAGCGATGTTTATGATTTGTGGTTTGATAACAACAGGCTGTTATACGAAACCGAACTTAAAGCAATCAAATCTTTGATTACAGAAGGAGAAATCGGTCTCGAAGTCGGTGTAGGGTCGGGAAAATTTGCATTTCCGCTTAACATTCAATACGGTGTTGAACCTTCAGATATAATGGCAGAAAAGGCCAGTAGGCTTGGAATTGAAGTCTACAAAGGAGTTGCCGAAAACCTACCGATAGAATCAAATCGATTTGATTTTGTTTTAATGGTTACGACAATTTGTTTTGTCGATGATTTGGAGAAAGCATTCAAAGAAGCCAAAAGGGTTCTTAAAAATGGCGGTTCAATTATTTTAGGGTTTGTTGATCTAAACAGTGAAATTGGACAGGAGTATTTAAAACGCAAAGAGAGCAGTCTCTTTTATTCTGAGGCAACGTTTTATACAACTGATGAAGTACTGTACAGTTTAAGCAAAGTTGGATTCATTGAGAGTGAAGTTTTCCAAACACTGCTACACGGCTCTAATAAAACGACAATTCTTCCGGGACACGGACAGGGAAGTTTTGTGACTATAAAAAGTTACAAGCCTAAATAAAACAGAGAACTTAAATTTGAGGCCTAATTTCTGTCTTCATTTTAAAAGGACTACTGTTAACAGTCATGATTCAGCTGGGGACTGGAAATAGTTACCCTTTTAATGTAACAATAGACAGGTATATTTTTGTAGGAGAAGAAGAAAATGTCAGTTCCTTTTGATTTTTCCAACCATTCGGTTTTAGAAATCTATGGAAGCAATTGTTTTAACGAAACTGCGATGAAGCGATTGCTGCCAACCCATATTTACCAGGAACTGCAACAAGTGCGTGCCGGAGATAAGGAATTAGATCCAACTATTGCCGAAGCGGTGGCGTCTGCAATGAAACAGTGGGCATTGGAAAAAGGGGCAACCCACTACACTCACTGGTTTCAACCTTTGACAGGCTCCACAGCTGAAAAACACGACTCTTTTATAAACTTCAACGATGAAAATCAGATAGTTCTCGATTTTAGAGGCAAAGAGCTGCTTCAGGGAGAACCGGATGCCTCCTCTTTTCCCAACGGAGGTTTAAGAGCCACATTTGAAGCCCGAGGCTACACCGCTTGGGATACATCATCTCCTGCTTTTATAAAAGAGACCGAAGGCGTCAAAGCCCTTTATATCCCTACGGCTTTCTTTTCCCACAACGGACAAGCTCTCGATAAGAAAGTTCCGTTGCTGCGCTCCTGCGATGCTGTAGAGCGCTATACGCTGAGAATATTAAGAGCTTTAGGAAACAAAACAGTCCGCCATGTGAACATCTCAGTCGGCGGTGAACAGGAATACTTTCTTGTCGACAGAAAATACTTTGAAAAAAGGCTCGATTTAAGACTCACGGGAAGAACTCTTTTTGGTAATTTAGCCGCTAAAGGACAGGAGTTGGATGACCACTACTACGGTTCTATCAGCGACAGAGTTACTGTTTTTATGAACGAGTTGAATTACGAGTTATGGAAAGTTGGAATACCATCAAAGACTCAACATAAGGAAGTTGCTCCCGGCCAGTTTGAAATTGCCACAATCTACAATGTAGCCAATGTCAGTACAGATCAGAATCAGCTTTTAATGAGAATATTAAAATCTGTAGCAAGAAGACACGGAATGAAAGCCCTAATGCACGAAAAACCATTTGCCGGCGTAAACGGTTCGGGCAAACACAACAACTGGTCGTTAGCAACCGATGATGGGCAAAATCTTCTTACTCCCGGAGAGAGCCCTGAAGATAATCTGATTTTTCTTTTAGTTTTAACCTCTTTGATAAAAGCTGTTGATAAATACGCATCCTTAATCAGAGCCAGTGCCGCAACAGCCGGGAATGACCACAGATTGGGCAAAAGTGAGGCTCCCCCCGCTATAATCTCAATCTACTTAGGGGAACAGCTCACCGATATTCTAGAGCATATCAGTAATAACAAGCCTTATAAAAAACGGGATGGAGAGATTTTAAAAATAGGAGTTAACGCTTTACCCGATTTACCAAAAGACATGACTGATCGTAACAGAACCAGCCCGTTTGCCTTTACCGGTAACAAATTTGAATTTAGGATGGTTGGTTCCTCACAATCTTTAGCAGGACCAAACACTTTGCTAAACGGAGCAGTAGCTGATGTTTTATCAGAAGTTGCCATTACTTTAGAGCAGGCATCTGATACCAAAGCAAAAGCATTACAGTTAATTAAAGAATTTTATGCCAATCATAAAAGAGTAATATTTAACGGTAATGGGTATTCACAAGAGTGGTTGATTGAATCAGAAAAAAGAGGTCTCGCAAACATAAAGTCAACAGTTGACGCATTACAGCAACTAACAGAAAAATCACATGTTGAAATGCTTAACAAACACAACATATTCTCAAAAGAAGAGTTAGAATCAAGATTAGAAGTCTATTTAGGAATCTACAGCAAGCAAATCAACATTGAAGCGGGAGTTATGGTAGAACTAACTAGAAGAAACATTGTTCCGGCAGTTACCCGTTATATTTCTGAATTATGTACCGATATCTCAAACCAAAAAGCATTAAATTTAGAGACTGAAGAATTAGATAAAATTGCCGCTCTTTTAGCAAATAGTTTAAATGAGACAATAAAAGCAAGTGAGGCTCTCCATGTTGTTTTAGCCAAAGCCCTCTCACTCACTGATAATGCATTGAACCAAGCAAATTTTTATCATGATGAAGTTATCCCTAAAATGGAGATACTTAGAAGTTTTGTTGATCAACTCGAAATTTATACCGACAAGGCAGCTTGGCCTATTCCAAGTTATGAAGAACTGCTATTTAGATTGTAGTATATTTATATAGTTATTATATTTTATAAATATTGTTTTTATTCTCAATACTATA
>JBAYOE010000089.1:0-6361 GCA_041678405.1 Sphaerochaetaceae bacterium
CAAACCAACTCGATTGCGGATTTGTGTGACCTCCTCACTAGAAAAAGACTCAACTGGCTTTACAGCAATTTTCGTCTTTTTTGCATCGATTTTTCCTTCCTGATATTTGATGGCCTCATCCAGAGCTTGCATAATGCTTTTATATGGAGTCGTACTTTTCTCTATCAACTCATTCTCTTTTAACAGCTAGTGGGCACTGGTAATGGAATTGGCAAGAATTTACGTATTATTGCAGACCTCATGTGTTATATAATAATAATTGTAAGAAAATGGCGATAAATAATGATTATTGTTGACAAGACAGTGATTATTATATATATTTGCACCGTAATACCCCTTTTATGAGGATTAGTCATGGAAATAAGCGTTTCTGATTATAGATTGGCAGGATATGCCTATCTTCTTGAAAAACTTGGAATCGTAGGCATGCCCAACTGGCATCGATCGATGGTTTCCACTTCAGGAGTATACTTTTCAAAGATAGAGGGCGGATTTGTCGATAAGGTGTTCAGATCTCAATATTGGCCTGGAGAAACCATTGCCGGCCATCTCGAATTTGCCCTGAAGTATGATGGGGTAAATCTTGCCTTGTTGGCAAAGATTTTTGAAAGGATACCTACTGAAGCACTCATTGAGTACATAACATCCAAACCAAATGGGAAATACACCCGAAGGATCTGGTTTTTCTATGAATTTTTGACAGATAAGCGCCTGCCTATTGATGATGTGACCACTGGTAATTATGTTGATGCATTGGAAACCAACGACTATTACACCATCGAGACTACAGAGCGATCCGCTCGACATCGTATAGTGAACAATCTTCTTGGTAATCGGGCCTTTTGCCCTGTCGTCAGAAAAACAGAAAAGCTTTTGGCATTGGATTCCACATTCTTAAAAAAGCGCTGCGAAGAAATCGTCACCATCTATCCTCCTCAGCTATTTCGTAGGGCATTGAGCTACCTATACAACAAAGAGACAAAATCCTCCTTTGAGATTGAACATGTAAAAAGCAATACTTCCCGCACGGAAAAATTCATAGCATCCCTACAACTTGCAGAACAGGAGGACTTTTGTGAAAAAAATAGGTTGATCGAGTTGCAGAACCGGATTGTTGACCCGCGTTTTGCCGATAACGACTATCGCTTGAGTCAGAATTACGTCGGCCAGACAGTTGCTTATCAGAGAGAGCTAATTCATTATATCTGTCCAAAACCTGAAGATTTGCCGAATTTGATGGATGGCTTGCTCGCTTGTCATAATAGGATGAAAACAGGAGGGGTTCCCCCTGTCATCCACGCCGCGGTGATAGCCTATGGCTTTGTGTTTATGCACCCATTCGGGGATGGTAACGGACGGATTCATCGATTCTTAATTCATAACATCCTTTCTTTGCGTCAGATGGTACCAAAAGGACTCATGTTCCCCATATCTGCTGTCATGCTGAAACATCCAGAAGATTATGATAGGTCCTTGGAAGCTTTTTCCAGACCTCTGTTACAAGTTATCGATTACCAGCTAGATGAAATGGGAAAAATGAGAGTAACCGATGAGAGTGCACCTTGGTACTCCTATATGGATATGACAGCTCAGGCAGAAGCCTTAGCTGAGTTCATACGTATGACAATCGAGGAAGAACTTGTACAAGAACTCAATTTTCTTGTTAACTATGATGCAACCAAGAAAGCAATCCAGGATATTATCGACATGCCAGACAGGCTGATTGACCTATTTATACAGTTGTGCCTGCAGGGCAATGGCAAACTTTCAACTAAAAAGAGATTGGCTTATTTTGACTTCTTACGTGACGATGAGCTAGTTGCAATGGAAGAGGCGGTCAAGGATTTTTATATAGAGGCGTAGGGGTTGAAAACTACAGGCTTCTTGAAGAGAGGGTTCGATGAGCATGGTGGGCAGACTATCGAGATACCATTCGTTTTTGAGCAAGGGAAGCGCAGGTGAAATGAACCGAAGAGATTTGCAAGAAGCAAGCAAAAGTACCGAAACAATGTAGTTGGCAAACAAGTCCTAGCAAACTTATATGGTAACAGCGAAGTTTAAAAATAGGTAATAACAATCTAGCCAATATGTGCTCCTAAAGGTACAATAGTGCGTTCAGATACTTATTCAAAATTGATTGATGTAAAACTCCTAGGAGGCATATGATTATTTATTTGGTAGGAATGAATTGTGTCGGTAAGACCACGATTGGCAGAATGTTAGCTGAAACAATTGGCTTCACTTTTTTTGACTTGGATCAGGAGATTGAAAAATTTTACAAAAACTCAATTGAAAGGATACAAAAAGAATCTCTAGTGATGTATGAATTTAGAAGAAGAGGCAGTATTGTATTGGATCAATTGTTCTCAAAGAACATTGATTGTGTAGTTTCAGGCACCCCATCCGGTTTAAAATTTTCATATCTCAGTGTTTATAAAAAACATAAAAAGGATAAAGCACTCTATTCGATACACCTGTATGATTCATTTGAGAACGTACTGGACAGGTTGACTTTTTATGACATAGATTCAAATCCAATTATTGAGCCGATGGATGAATTAAAAAGAGAGCGCTATTTATATGATATTAAAGCAGATTATAACTACTTTGCCAGCTCCTACAAACGCGCCGATTTTCAAGTGAATATCGAACAAGTCAAACTAGAAGACATTCCTTATTTTATCATTGGGGAACTTAGGCAACACAATGTAATGCCACAATCTACAGTACAGAATTCGTAAGCGTAAATTAAATTTGCTTCCAATATCCTATCCTTAAAAATGTGCTTATTCTTGCTGATGCTGACAGTAGTTCCAGAGAATAATTGGAAAACTAAATCCTCTTATTATGTTAAAGTGCCTGTTTATCCATTTTGTTTATCAAAATTAAAAAATTCCCATTTTCATGAAGATGAGTATCAAATGGTTAGCGTTGATGATTCCAGAATTTAGTTGAGTTTCAAATTTATGTAAGGATATTCGCATTATTCCTAGTTAAATGGAAAAACAATACTTTTCAAAAGGGGCCTATGCTACCTCGGGAGGCTGGATATGGCGACGAAGGCTTCCTAATGAAGAGACCTAATAAACCTGGTTTCACTAAAACGACACTTTCTTCGCGGTGGTGATGAAAGGATTCGAATGTGTGAAAAGTAGATTAGTAGCGCATATTCTTTTAATCGATTATGGGGCTAATTTGAAATAACGACCATGAATTTTACTCCTTATTTCAAATTAGGTTTACATATTGAAATTAGAATGCTAGAGTAAGGAGTGTTGTTTCAATGTATTGGGGAGGAGTGTTGAACAATGGAGAATAGGGCAGGGTCGTTCACATCAAAACTGTATGGGCAAATGGCCTACAAATCGTTCCTTCCTTCTCCGCTTCCTCCGAACCCTGCTGTTATGATTGACGATGAGATGATGCAGCTGCTAATCCAAGCGAACACATGGATTGCCAAACTGGAAAGTATCGCATCGTTGATCCCGTATATTGGATTGTTTGTGTCAATGTATGTCCGAAAGGAAGCCTTAATGTCATCTCAGATCGAAGGTACCCAGTGTACACTGGAGGATATTCTCGACCCGAATTTGGAGTCGAATGCAAACCGGGATGTTGCAGATGTCATCAACTATATCAAAGCTACCGATTTCGCAATCAATCGCTTGCAGGAGTTGCCACTTTGTAATCGGGTAATCAGGGAAACCCATGCGGTGTTGATGAAAGGGGTGCGGGGGCAAGAGAAAAACCCCGGTGATTTTCGCACCTCACAGAATTGGATCGGCGGGGAAGGGGTTTCTTTGAAAAAGGCACGATTCGTCCCTCCACATCCCGATGATATGATTGTAGCGATGTCCGATTTAGAGCAGTACATAAATACTTACGATATCCTTGATGTGCTGATCCGGGCATCTCTAATCCATTACCAATTTGAAACTATCCATCCATTTTTGGATGGCAATGGACGTATAGGACGCTTGTTAATCACCCTGTTTCTTCTGGAGCAGAAAAGCCTCACGACTCCTGCTCTGTACATCTCCTACTTTTTGAAGAAGAACAGGATGGAGTATTATGATCGATTGACTTTAGTTCGTACCAAAGGAGATTATGAACAATGGGTCAAGTTTTTCCTGAAGGCTGTCTCTGAATCGGCACAGGATGCCTATGAGAACATAATGCGCTTGGCAAAACTCCACGATGAACATGTGGCTCGAATAAACTCTTTGGGGCGTGCGAGGCTTACTGCTCTTCAGCTGTTCTCTTATCTGGAACGCAATCCCATCATGGAAATCAAGGGAACTGCCCAAAACTTGGGCCTTTCTTTCAATACTGTTGCAAGTTCGATCAAACGTCTGGTCGACATAGGTATCTTGGTTCAATCTAGTGGGGACAAGAGGAATAGAACATTCAGTTACAAGAAATATCTGGATATTCTGCGGAAAGGGACATGATGATTGTGGCCATTCTAGGCTAAAAATACTTAGTTTTTAATTAAATTAGTTCCTTTTAATTATCTTATTTATCTCAAAACCGCCGGTAAAATCCTTTCCAAAAAAACTCTTGCAATTGCTAAAAATATTGATTAAACTATTAAATACGTATAATAAATACTGATAATAGGAATAAAAATATGATTCAAGAATTTTCTGTTAAAAACTTCACATCCATTAAAGATCGGCAAACTATTAGCTTTGTCGCAAATAAGCGGATGGAAAGTGGGGCTGAAGAATTTTTATGTATCGATGTTACCGAATCAGTTAAACTCTTAAAATTAGCAATTTTATATGGTTACAATGCATCAGGAAAAACTAACTTACTTATAGCACTTTCCTTTCTACGTGACTTGGCTGTTAAAGGGCGAGAGACAAAAGATAAAGAAATTGGTTTCATTCCTTTTAAGTTTGACAATGATACTGTTAAACAACCCGGAGAATTTAATTTAATTTTTTACATCGATA
This sequence comes from Sphaerochaetaceae bacterium, assembly GCA_041678405.1. Taxonomy (GTDB): domain Bacteria; phylum Spirochaetota; class Spirochaetia; order Sphaerochaetales; family Sphaerochaetaceae; genus JBAYOE01. Next base: position 4,959 of record JBAYOE010000089.1, read on the forward strand.
AAATAAGATATCACTATTCTATAAAACTTGATAACAAACGTATCCATAGTGAAACTCTTTTATTTTGGCCGGAAGGGCGTAAAGCTATAGTTTATGACAGAGTAAGAGATACTGATAAAGAATTATCTAAGATTGCTTTCGGGTCTACAATTGAATTATCAGCTAATGATAAAAATATTTTAAGGGGCAATACCTTAGAAAATAATACAGTTTTATACACTTACAAGAAAATAAACATAGAAAATGAAGTCTTAAAAGAAGTTGTAAAATATTTTAATGAGACTCTTTTACCCATGGTATATTCTGATAGCAATATAGAGCATTGGAGTATATCTGAATTACTCAAAAGCAGTGAAGCTAAAGATATCTTGCTCCAATTAATGAAAAAAGCAGATTTTCAAATATCGGAATTTGAAGTAAAAAAAACAAGAAAATCTGTTGATGAAAGAACTTTCCAATTACTAAAAATTTTAAATGAAACAGATAAAAAATTTGATGAACAGAAGTTCAAAGAAATTGAAAGAAGAGAGCTATATTTTGAACATAAAACTTCTCAGGGGACTTTTAAGTTACCCAGTAGTGAAGAGTCTGACGGGACAAATAGATACTTTGGTTTAGCGGGGGTATTAAGAAAACTTATACTCTCAAATTGCGTTTTGGCAATTGATGAACTTGAATCCTCTTTGCACCCAGATTTAGTCTCATTTCTACTTCAAATATTTTTGACAAACTCTCAGAACTCCCAAATAATTTGTACAACCCATGCTCAATATTTAATGGCCTTAGACTATATGAGACGGGATATGATTTGGTTTTGTGAAAAAGGAGAAGATGGTTCAAGTCAGTACTTTAGTGCACAAGATTTCAAAATCCATAAAAATATAAAGCTTGATAATTTTTATAGAATCGGAAAATTGGGAGCAAAACCTATTTTAGGGACACCAATCTTAGAGGATTAACAAAATGGCTAGAGTAAAACGTGCACTCAAAAAAGCTATTGCTGTAATAGGAGAAGGTTATACTGAGAGAGACTATTTTAATTATATAAGGGTAACTCGACAATTCAAGTTTTCTTTTAAGCCGGAACTTTGTAAACCTTCAAATTATAAAGAAATTTTTAATAAAGCCAAACAATTAAAACAAGAAGACTATGATTTAATATTTTGTGTGTTGGACATTGATACTATAATTCGGGAAAATCATTTAGCAGATTTTGCAAAAAGATGTAAGCAATTAGGTAGTAAGAATATAATACCAATAGCAAGTAATCCATGCATAGAATTTTGGTTTTTGCTCCATTTTCAGAAACACACAAGTTTTAAATTTTATGAAGATTGTAATCAACTGATGGAACAGCTTCAAAAATACATTCCCAATTATAATAAAAACCATAAATCTCAAAA
>JBAYOE010000090.1:0-6355 GCA_041678405.1 Sphaerochaetaceae bacterium
AAGAGTCTTAGAGCAAAAATGTAACTACCAAATTCCAGTAGCAACGATGGTAGATAGTTTAAGGAAAGCTAATTTAGCACAACTGCCTAATGATACTTTTCAAAACATCTATTGTGATAATGTGGTTGCTACAATTGCTCACACTTTAGATTTAGATTTAACTAAAAAGTTCTACTCTAAAGGCGATTTAAAGACATTAAGGGGCAAAACACAGAAAAGTTTATAACTGAAGCACATAGGAAATTTCATTAGATCGCTGTAAAGTTCATTAATACAATAACTTACAGCGGTTTTTTACACTTTCAACTGCGGAAGTCAGGATTATGAGCTGTTGCTAAAATAACGTCAAGGGGGCTTGTAACATCTTTAGAGAGTTGTTGTTTAATATTTCGGTATATATTATTGGAGGAGCATGCGAGTTTTAATATTTGGGTTGGGTATCCTTGGTGGGGGATTTGCCTCAGCATCTTACTTTCTCAATCGAGGTCATGAACTTACTATTACCGATTTAAGAAGTGAAAAAGAGTTGGGAGAGCCCCTGCAGATTCTAAAACAAAAGGGGGCAAAAGTAGTTTGTTCAAAACACCGAGAAATCGATTTTGAATGGGCCGATTTGGTTATAAAAAACCCTGCAATCGATCCTAACAGCCCCTACTTGGCTCTTGCCAAAAATGTGAGTACCGATATCTCATTTCTACTCTCAAGTCCTTTAATCGAAAATATTAAAGTCGTTGCTGTCAGCGGAACAAAAGGTAAAACCACCACCGTAGCTGCCGTTACCCATATTTTAAATGAATCGGGTCATGAGGCTCTTCAGTTTGGGAATATGGGAATAAGCGGTTTTACAATCTTAGAAGAGTTGGAACTTCGTAAAACAAATAATCTCAATTTTCCCGAATATTTGGTATGCGAACTCTCAAGTTGGCAGATTAGAGATTTTTATAACTCAAACAGAGAACAAAAAAACTTCCAGTTCAAACTTGTTGCTCTGACAAGTTTATTTGCCGACCACCTTAATACTTACTCTGATTACCAAGCATACAAAGATGATAAATGGCTCTTATTAACATCCAGCAAACAACGAGTCATTGTACCCCAAGATGTAATGGGTGAATTTGAGAATAAAAAAGCTTTAAAAAGTATAGAGAGCTTCAGCGGAGTCGATAGCGTTGAGCAACGCTTCCGTCCAACATGGGCCATCTGTAAAAGTCTAGCCCTTGGGTCAAAGCAGATTACAAAAGCGCTTAACACCTTTAGAGGCGTTCCCCACAGGCAAGAACAGTTGGGTATCGTAGGCAATCTCGTTTTTATAAACGACTCTTCGGCAACAATCCCGGAGGCGGTTGCCTTTACCTCGTTAAACCTTGTTTGGCCTTTTCATCTAATCTGCGGTGGAGCCGATAAAAACCTGAGTGTCAAAGGGATGGCAGAGACACTAAAGAATGCCCAACACATTCACCTATTGGACGGAACTTTTACCACCGACAAGCTTATCCCCTATTTGGCTGAAAATAATATAAGTTACAGCGGTCCTTTTAAGTCGATGAAAGCGGCTTTCAACTCAGCACTAAAAATGGCTTTGGAATCGACAAAAATACATAGAACAGTAGCTGTTTTACTCTCACCGGGAGCTGCATCTTTCGGTCTTTTTTCTAATGAGTTTGATCGGGGTGAACAATTTAGAGAGCTTTATAAAAAACTCAGTGAAAGCAGTTCTTAAGTTTTTCAATCAACACAAAACAGCAATAAAGCATTTTTCTGTACTTATAATCGACTGTTGGTTTTCGATAGAGGGCAATTCCACCAAAACTCTCTTTAAAAAATGTAACTCCCTTTAAAGAGGCAAAGTGGTCTTTTGGCCCGGCTATTCCCATTAGATTGTATTGGGCAACATTATCTTGGCACAAAACCCTGATTACATAATCCTGTAAAGCGTAAGCCACAGAGATATTTAACTCTTTCACAGTTGCTCCAAAAAGGTAAGTTGCCTCGCTAAGGTTAAAAATTACAACTATACCTCCGACAATCTCTTCTCCTAAATAAGCAAGAAAAAGCTTAGCTTTGTTGTTATCATCACTGACTGAGAACATATTTTTTAGATAGGCAGCTGAACGGCAAGAGAAATTTCCCATTCTGCCGTTTTCTAAGTATATCGAGTACCAACTGCTAAAAGAGTTTTCCTCTTTGTCCCACTCTTTTACAAATAGCTGTTCTTTCTCACACTTTTGAATATGGCGAAGATTTCTTTTCTTGTAAGAAGACCTGACTTTTTCATACCCTTTGCTCAGATTTAAAACGATAGTTGCCTCAGGCTGAATAGAGTGGCTGCAAAAATTTAGCGTATCAGATTCGTTTAGATTTTTATCAAATGAACCCCATGGCAAATCGTAGCGGATAAACAGTGTTGTTTTAGGGAGATACTTTCTGATCTCTGTACTGACAAAATCTAAATATTCATTCAGAAAATCTTCCTCAAAAAAAAGAGGTGGACCGTAAGGAACATAGGCTATAAAAACATTAAAAGGTAATTTTTTAACCAAAACCAAAAGCAATCTTTCATCTTCGCCCTCTTTCAGGGAGAAAAAGAGATGAGTCCAGCCTACAAACTCTTTTACCTTGGCCCAGAAAGGACTTTGAAAGGTGCTTTCAAATGTGCTGAGCCTATCTCTTGCAGCAGGCTCAACTTTTTCAATGGTTATTTTACTAGCCCACATCTCCGTTAATGTACTTATATACTTTTAAAAATTTACCATCGCTATTTAAGCGATGCCCTTCGACTTCCACAAACCCTTCAGCGGTTTTTAACGGAAGGGAGAAAAACAGTTCAGGTTTTAGTTGGTTTCTAGTCTCTTGCCCGACAACTGTATTTTCGGGATTTATCTCTGCCCCTACAACAAACTCGTCGGCAAAGATAACTTCACAGGTCTCATGGTGCTTTGCCTCCGGGTCGCTGGCTGCCAAGAGCATTCCCCTGCTCTTTATTCCCCTAAAGTTAGCCGGCTTCAAATTCTCAACTAAAATAATATTTCTGTTTAGAAGTTCTTCCGGTTGATAGAAAGGGACTATTCCCGAAACTATTGTGGTATTTTCTTCCTTAGCGGTATCCAGAGTTAAGATGTAGAGCTTATCGGCTTCCGGGTGGCGCTGAACTTCTAAAACCTTAGCTACTTTTAAGCTTACTTTATCTGTAAATAGTTGTGCGTTGCTTATCTGTTGCACCTGCTGTTCCTCCAATTTTCTGCTCTCCTGTGAACCGCTGTAACGCACTCTGAGAGTCTCGATTAAATCATCTTCCAACTTATTAAAGAGAATTTCGGTTTTGCCTATTTCTGTTAAGTTGTCATAAATGCCTAATTGATTCCACTTTGCGTTGGGCTGACCTAAAAACGAGAGTATTCTGAAACCGGTAGTAGGCATATAGGGACTAATTAAGATTGCCAAATCTCTTATGAGATAAACAAGAGTTCTGAGAAGTATTTTTGTCTCATCCGGTCTCTCGGTGCGCCCCTTCCAGGGTTCAAAGTCCTGAAAAGTTTTATTTCCCAAAGAAGAGAGGGCAAAAATCTTTCTTAAGGCGTCCCTTAACTCCGATCTCTCTAAAAGAGAATCAATCTCTTTTTCACTCTCTAATATTTGAGTTACCAGATCCTCATTGAGTGGCCCTTCCCCCAGTGAACCGTCGAAATATCTGTTTACAAAAGTTAAGGTTCTGTTTACCAGATTTGAGAGGTTTCCTATCAACTCTCCGTTGACTTTCTCTTGGAAATCTTTCCAAGTAAAAAGGACGTCTGACTTTTCGGGACGGTTATAAAAAATATAAAAACGCCAGATATCGGCAACTATACCGGTCTCTTGTACATCGTTACCGAAGATCCCCATCCCTTTACTTTTGGAGAATTTTCCCCCTTCGTAATTCAGATACTCGCTGCTTGACATATGGTGCAACATTGTCCAGTTTAGCCCGCTGGCAAGTTGGGTTGCCGGAAAAATTACCGTGTGAAACGGGATATTGTCTTTACCTATAAACTGAAAAAGTTCCACGTCTTTTTGATCCAACCACCACGATTTCCACTGATCGGTATACTCGGCGGTTATTGAGATATAGCCTATAGGGGCATCAAACCAGACATAAAACACCTTATTTTCATAACCCTCTTTAGGAACCGGAATTCCCCATTTCAGGTCTCTTGTGATTGCCCGCTCTTTTAGACCGTCTCTAATCCATGATTTTGTTGATTGGATTGCATTTTTAGCCCAAAATCCTCTGACTGAAGCCTCATTTATCCAAGTTTCCAACAGTGGGAGAGCTTTGGGTAAATCTATGTATAGGTGTTTTGTATTTTTTAGAATTGGTGTATTTCCACAGACTCCACAAACGGGATTTATTAACTCAGTGGGGTCTAAGAGAGTTCCGCAATTGTCACACTGATCTCCCCTGGCCTCTTGGTTGCCACATTTAGGACACGTCCCGATAACATAGCGGTCAGCTAAAAAACGCTGATCATGTTCACAGTAGAGCTGCTGAATCTCTTTTTCAAAGATATAGCCGGCTTTATCGACTCTTTTAAAGATATCTTGGACAATTTCAGTCTGCTTAAGAGAGCTTGTTCTTCCAAAATAGTCAAAATCAATCTCAAACCACTTATAAATATCGCTGTGAATAACATGGTAGCGGTCACAAAGTGTCTTGGGATCTATATTTTCCTGCAGCGCTTTTGTTTCGCTTGCGGTACCGTACTCATCGGTGCCGCAGATATAGAGAGTTTCATAGCCTTTTGAACGACAGAAACGACTAAAACAGTCTGCCGATAGAACTTGGATAAGATTTCCAAGGTGGGGAATATTGTTTACATACGGAAGTGCCGAGGTTACCAATCTTTTTTTCATAGAGGTTACTATAGCCTTCATGCTCTTATTTTTCAATCAGTTTGGGTGCTTTGATTGACCATTGGGATTAACTAAGTTAGATTTAGAGATGTGTTTTAATAAACCACCACAGGAGGAATTAATGAGTAGTTCGGCTTATCAGAGTCGTTTTAAGTTTAATCTAAGCCCAAAACTAATCTTGGTAATAGTGGGGATAGTTTTTCTGTTTCTGCTGATACTGAGTAGTCTTTTTGTCGTAGATCAAACTGAAGAGGCTGTTATTTTGCGGTTCGGGAAATTCATAAAAATTGCCGGTCCCGGATTACAGACAAAACTGCCGTTTGGAATTGATCGTAACTACAATATCCCCACAAAGGTAGTTCAGACTATGAACTTTGGTCAGAATAGTTACAGCCAAAGCTCTTTTATGACAAGACCATCGGGTTCTTCAGCCGGAGAATCAATTATGTTAACCGGAGACTTAAACATTATTGATTTACAATGGGTAATCCAATACCGTATCGAAGATCCTGCAAAGTGGCTTTTTAATGTTCAAGAAAGGGATAAAACAATTAGGGATATCAGCCAATCTGTAATCAACCAGTTGGTTGGAGATTTACCAATTTTGGCAATCATGTCGAGTGAGAGAACCGCAATCGAGATTGAATCTCAGGAAAGAATGCAATCTACTTTTGACAGTTATGATCTTGGAGTAAGAATAGTTACCGTTAAATTACAAAACATAGTACCACCGATTGGAGAAGTTCAAGACGCTTTTGAGGATGTCAACAAAGCAATCCAGGACATGAACCGCCTTATAAACGAAGGTAAAGAGCAGTACAACCGTGAAATTCCAAGGGCACAGGGAGAAGCTTCCCAAATGCTTCAGGTCGCCGAAGGGTATGCAGCCGAAAGGGTTAACAATGCCATAGGAGATGTACAACGGTTTAGTTCGGTAAGAGAGGCCTACTCTTTGAGTAAAGAAATTACGGCTCAACGTCTTTATATCGAAACTCTCGAAGAAATCTTTGGCAAAGAAAATGCTGATAACATCACTTTGATTGATAAAGAGTTGGAAAACTTTCTGCCGATAAGCAACTTGGGAGGTGCAAGATGAAAAAGTTAGTTACTGTTTTGGTTGTTCTTGTCGTCCTTGTTGTTATCTTTATCTTGATTGGACCGTTTTTCATTCTCCAAGAGGGTGAGCTTGCAGTAGTAACCCGGTTTGGGAAAATTGTCAGTACCCATCAGGATGCCGGGCTTAAAATTAAAGTGCCGTTGGTTGACAATGTTGTAAAATATCCAAAGAAGATTATGAGTTGGGACGGTGATGCCCAAAGAATCCCCACAAAAGAGAACCAATTTATCTGGGTTGATACAACTGCCAGATGGCGTATAGTTACCCCTAATCTCTTTTATCAATCGGTAAACACCCTAAGCTCTGCAATTTTAAGGCTCAACGATATTATTGATTCAACTGTCAGAACCG
>JBAYOE010000091.1:0-6269 GCA_041678405.1 Sphaerochaetaceae bacterium
TTATTTGTCAGATAATACACCATTAATTAGGGCAATTATTCCTTCAAATTCTTTATTTCATTATGAGAATGATTTAGCGATTTATAGAATTGAGGAAACCGAATTTTTTAGTGTAGATACCAAGCCACCAATACTATTAGATATCGTATTGATTCACAAATCTAATGGTTGCTTTCAATAGATTGTTTTTGCAAAGACCTTCGCCATTGCTGTGTGTACTTAACTGACAATAATTCATAAATTTATGTTTTCTGTTCAGTTGCAGGCTTTCTTCAAAAAGCAATTGAGATTTACTTCGAAAGTTAGTGTGCTTTTTACTTTTGGCATCTGGACACATCCGCTCTGATTTGATATGTTTTTTTAGCAGAGAGGAAAATAAAAGGATGCAACAAGCCTTGTGTAATAATAAGCAAACGAATGAATGCCGGTGTTAACTCATCGGCTTTTTTTTGTATAGAGGAGACCAATTAGATGAATAATGTATTTATCGGAAGATCATTTGCAGTAATAGATGATTTAAGTATCGATGAACGGCGCTACCTCTTTGAGAAAAGTCGTATTTTAAAAGAAGCCTTTATAAACGAGGATGAAGCGGTTCTAAAAGAGTTTAGAATCGCCGATCCCGACTTTGGCCTTTATGAGGTATTTTTAGAAGACAGTACCCGTACCCGAGAATCGTTTCGTAACGCGGCTAAATTTCACAGATCAAAAGTTAACGATATGGCTGCCGACCACTCCTCCTTCAACAAGGGAGAAAGCTATGCCGATACTTTTAACACATTGGCAGGGTATCACAACTCAATATTTATAGTCCGCAGTAAATTAGAGGGAGTCTGTCGCTGGTTGGATGAAGAGGCTAACAACTTTGCTAAAAGAAACAACCTTAAAAGAAGGGTAGCTTTTATAAACGCCGGAGACGGAAGACACGAACATCCAACTCAGGAGTTGTTGGATGAGTTTACATTTTTGGAAGAAAACGATTGGGATGACAGTTCAATCCATCTGGCCTTAGTGGGGGATCTATACCACGGAAGGACAGTCCACTCAAAAGCCGACGGGCTGAAGATCTTCGGAAAAGTAAAAATCGATTTAATAAGTCCGCCCGAACTCTCCTTACCGCCGTTTTACTACAATAAAATGGTGGAAAATAATTTTGAAGTGCGGGTGTTTGACTCAATCGACGATTATCTTAAACAAAACGATGTGGCTTTGATGTGGTACTTCACCCGTCCCCAATTGGAGAGAATGGGGGAGAAAATTCTTAAAAGACAGGACGAACTGAGAGCCAAAGTAACCTTCAGAAAAGAGTTTATAAACAGACTCTCCCCAAAAACAAAATTCTACCACCCCCTGCCGCGCCACAGAGTCTATCCTACAATCCCAGCCTATTTGGATGATACCCACCTCAACGGGTGGGAAAAACAGTCAATAAACGGAATGTATGTCCGAATAGTCTTACTGGCAATGATTGCCGGTAAAATCGGAGACGACTTTAAAGGTGTCCCTTATAAGAGTAAAAGAGTCGATGAGGAGTACATTGTCAAAGTCGAAAAACCGACTACTAAAGAGTCGACTCAAAAGAAAAACTACAGTGAGGGAGTTCATCCAATCAGAGACGGGTTGGTTATAGACCACATCTGTAAAGGACTTGACCCGGTGACTATCAGACGCCAAATGGCTCAAATTATTAAAGTCATGGGCTTTGACAGCAGAAAGGGGGGAGAGTGGGTCTCCACCAGTAAAACAAACAGCGACCAGTTTAAAGGCATTATCTTCAGACCGGGGGAGTATGAGCTGGATCGTAAAAACTTAAAACGTTTGGCTGCGGTAGCGGCAGGCTGTACCCTGAATATTATAAAAGGGGGGCAGGTTGTCGCCAAATACAGGACAAACTTACCACCTAGAATTTATAACTTTGATGATTTAGCATGTAACAATGAAAATTGCATCAGCCACCCCTCGCACGCCGAAGGGGTTCCCGCCCACTTTGAGCGGACTGCGTTAAATGAATACGAATGTGTGTACTGCTCGGCACTGCACACATTTGAACAAATATGGAAGTAGAGAAATGGACAGAATAGGAAAGATCAGAGAACTTTACGGCTCGAGGATAGCTTTAAAAGCCTTACAATTAGAAGCTATAAAATTAAATGTTAAAGAGCCGTTTCTTTGGACAAGCGGCTACCGAATGCCTATTTATAACGACAATAGGCGCCTGCTGGCTTCGCCAGAGGTAAGACATACAATCGCCGAGGGGTTCAGTGAAATTATCGGTGCTTTGAACATTGAAGTTGATAACATCGCAGGAACATCGACTGCCGGAATACCTCCGGCAACAACTCTTGCCGATTTAATCAACAAACCCCTCAGTTACGTCCGCTCCAGCGAAAAGAGTCACGGACTTAAAAATGTTATTGAGGGGTTGGGCAGCGACGGCTCTTACCACCACCAGAGGGTAATCTTAATTGAGGATCTTTTTTCAACAGGCGGTTCTTCGATAAAAGCCATCAATGCTATAAGGGAAGCCGAAGGGGATGTCAGTTACTGTTTGGCTATTTTCACCTACGGTTTAAAAGCCTCGGTTGAGGCCTTTGAGGCTCTCAGACCTCCCTGTATGCCGATTACCCTCTTGGATTATGAATCTTTAGTTGAAACGGCATTGGAAGAGGGGTATGTTAAAAAAGAGGAAGCCGAAATCTTGGCAAAATGGAAAGAGGACCCCTTCAATTGGGCTAAAGGACTTTAGATGAGTTATATCGAGAAATTACAAAAAAGCAGTGACCTTTGCGGCAACAACGCCTGTATGGGCCTCGATTTGCAGTGGCAATATTTACCTAAAAAGAGCAGCTCTTTTGCCGCAGATGCAAAGACATTCTGTAGTGAGCTTTTTGGTGCAATGAAAGCGGAGAAATTAATCCCCTCTGCATTTAAACCGAATATCGGCTACTACGTTGTTTACGATAAACCGCGTCAAAATCTCTTTGAAGGTTCTGTTGCCCTAAATAATGTAATTTCTCTGATAGAAGAGTATTTCCCCGCGGTTCCGATTATTTTGGACTTCAAAAGAGGCGATATCCAACGCTCAAGTTTAAACTACGCCCATGAGGCTTTTTACTGCTGGCAGGCCGATGCCGTCACAATAAGTCCCTATATGGGCATCGATTCAGTTACCCCTTTTAATTTAGATAACCGGGGTGTCTATATCCTCAATCGGACAAGCAATCCCGGTTCCAAAGATATTCAGGATCTTGTTGTCAATGACAACCCACTTTATATGGCAGTGGCAGAACACATTGCCAAATGGGCTAAAGAAAACAGGGGTTTCGGTGCGGTTGTCGGAGCCACAAACGAAAAAGAACTTTTTGAAATTGCCGCTTACTACAGCGACAAAGAGATTCCCCTCTTGATTCCGGGAGTGGGATCTCAGGGAGCCAGTGCCCAAAAAACCGTTGAAATTCTAAAGAGGGCGAACTACCCTCTTTATTTAGCTCGAATAAACAGTTCAAGTAATCTCACCCATCCATGGAACAGTGAGATTGCCCCTTCGGACTATCTAAAACACTCCTTAAAAAATATAAGCTCTTTAATAAAGGAGTGTTCGCTTTGAGTTACCTTCAGGATAAAGAAAAACTGCGCAAAAAACTGACAAACCTTCATGAAAGAGTTCTAAAACAAAAAGAGGAACTTCATCTGGCAACTGTCAGCGGTGTGGCGACAACCCAAGTTCCTTTAATCAGATTTGTAGATCGAAGTATCAAGGCTGTAAAAGTTATTACAACAAAGAGTTTTCAGGTTGTCCCCAATCCCGGTAACCGTGAACCAATAATCTGTGAAATCGAGGCAGGCTCTTTTGGAAATTCAGTGGGCTTAAGAAACAGCGGAATGGATGTTGCTTATAACCAATTAAAAGAACTGAGAGAAACACATCAACTGAGAGCTCTTTTAAATGTCTCAGTCAGCGGTTCAACGATTCAAGACTTTCTTACTTTGGTGGGCAAGTTTGAAGATGTTGCCGATATCATCGAGCTGAATTTCAGCTGTCCCCATGCCGCCAGCGGTTACGGTTCCGACATCGGTTCATCCAAAGAGATTGCCGGCAGTTACGTTACAGCAATCAAAGAAAAGTATCCTAACTGTAAAGCCTTAATATTTGCCAAACTGACACCCAATGTCCCAAATATAGGCAAGATTGCAAAACACCTGATTCAGTGTGGTATTGACGGTCTTGTAGCAATAAACACAGTGGGACCGGTTATCCATATCGACCCAACCAGTAAAAAGCCGATTCTACAAAATGCTTTAGGGGGCAAAGGGGGCAAAAGCGGTAAGTGGATTTTTAACGATGCCGTTTATGCAATCAGAGAGATAAGAAAAGCGGTGGGAGAAAATATCCCAATAATTGGGATGGGGGGTGTTTGCTCCGCTACCGATATAAAGAAACTGTTAGAAAGCGGTGGTGATGTAATCGGAATCGGTTCTGCTTTGGCTAAAGTGAATCAAGCAAACTGGCAAGATTACTTTGATGCTCTTAATGACGATTTTGTTACTCTTTTAAAAACGGGAAAAGACGCCGACAGTGCAGCTGGGTTTTACAACAATACCCTTACGATGGGTTATGAGAAAAGGCGAGTCGTTAAGAGCCAGAGAATCCAAAACGACACCTTAATTCTCACTTTGGAGGGAACCAAAGATTTTGAAGCCGGTGAGTTTGTTTTTTTATGGCTGCCTCAGATAGGGGAAAAACCTTTTTCCATTGCCTTAAGTGACCCTTTGACATTTGTGATTAAAAGAAAGGGAAAATTTACCGAGACCCTCTTTGATTTAAAAGAAAATGATGAACTTTTTATGAGGGGACTCTACGGAAAGCCTGCCCATATTCTTAAAACCAAAGAAGCCCTCTTAATAGCAGGCGGCAGCGGGGTTGCCGTATTACCTGCTTTGGCTAAAAGATTAAAAGAGCAGGAGACTAAAATAACCACATTTGTCGGAGTCAGTGAGAGCGGGGTTAAACTGCTGGAAAAAGAGTTAAAAGAGTTTGGTGAGGTGACCACTGTCAGTGACGAGGGGGTTATCGGCAGAGTCTTAAACTATGTCGAAGAAGCAATAAAGGAGACCGAACAATTGGCTCTCTATATTGTCGGACCGACTCCTTTTATGAGAGAGGCTGTTAAGAGGGCCCTAAAGAAGGGGGTAAACAAAGAGAATATCTACCTTTCTTTAGAGCAAAACACCCTCTGTGGGGTCGGTATGTGCGGAGAGTGCCTGTGCGGTGAGAGACTCACCTGTCAGTGGGGCACGTTTATCGATTACCCCTACATAGAGCAAAACAGTAAGGACCTTTTATGATTGATGTCCATGTTCATCTGCGGGATTGGAATCAAAAAGAGAAAGAGACTCTGAAACACGGTTTCAGTGTTGCCAAAAAAGCCTATTTTACCGCTCTCTTTGAGATGCCCAACACCGACCCCCCTTTAACCGATGTCCCTTTACTGAAAAAGAGGATTAAAGAGGCTAAAGAGGTCTCTGATGGCCTTTTTTACGGTGTCTATGGGGGAATTACCGCCGATTATAATCAACTGAAAGAGATTGTTGAGTTTGCCAAAAGTGAAGAAGCTGTTGTCGGACTGAAGTTGTTTGCGGGTCACTCAACGGGGAATATGGGTCTTACTGAAGAAGATGAGCAACTGACAATCTATAAAAATCTTAAAAAATTAAACTACAGAGGGGTTTTGGCAGTTCACTGTGAAAAAGAGTCTCTCTTAAATAAGAGTGAAAAAACACACTCTTTAAGAAGAGGCCCTGTTGCCGAGATTGAGTCGGTCAGAGACCAGATAAGATTTTTAAAAGAGAGCGGCTTTGAAGGGCATCTTCATATCTGTCACATCTCGACCCTAAAAGCGATTGATTTAGTAAACGAAGCAAAAAAAGAGAATCTGAGAATCAGCTGCGGAGCCACTGCCCATCACGCTCTTTTAAATGAGACTGTGGCAAACGAAGAGGATAACCTTTTAAGGATGAATCCCCCCCTAAGAAGTAAAGAGGATCAAAACGGGGTGTTTAGTGCTCTTTTAGATGGAAGGGTTGATTGGATAGAGAGTGACCATGCCCCTCACACAAAAGAGGATAAGCTTAAGGGTTACAGCGGAATTGTCGGTTTTGCGGGAACTCTTCTGTTAATAAAAGCTCTCCGAGAGGCAAAGATAAACAAACAGAGACTGACTGAGTTGTTGGGGGAAAACCAAAATAGGGTATTTGGGAAAAATATTGAA
>JBAYOE010000092.1:0-6257 GCA_041678405.1 Sphaerochaetaceae bacterium
GGGGACGGTGATTTGGCTGCTATCGGAATGACTGAGATTATTCACGCTGCCAACAGAGGTGAGATTATAACAGTTATTTTTGTTAACAATGCAACGTATGGAATGACCAGTGGTCAAATGGCTCCTACCACGCCTTTAAATCAAAAAACATTAACTACACCTTACGGCCGCTCTTTTGAGAATGACGGGTTACCGATTGATATGTGTAAATTAATCGATTCTTTGGACGCGCCTGTTTTTATCCAGCGCTGTTCGGTTTCCAACACAAAAGAGATTGTGAAAACAAAGAAGGCCATTAGAAAAGGGTTGGAAAATCAGATTAACAGAGTGGGCTTCTCATTTATTGAAATTCTGTCACCCTGTCCGACAAATTGGAAAATGAGTGCAATTGAGGCACGTTCCTACATAGATGAGACTCTCAGTCAAATATTTGAGCTAAAGACATTCAGAGATAAAACAGTAAAAAGAGAACAGAAGAAAAAAAATTGGCTTAACGAGAGTGACCTTTACAATCTGCTTGCCGACTTTATGATAAAAGAGAGTTCAAATAAAAGTCTAATTTCTACTGCTGAGAAAAAAATTATAATAGCCGGCTTTGGAGGGCAGGGAATCTTATTTGCAGCCAGGCTGCTGGCCATCTGTGCCTTAATAGAAAAGAGAGAGCTCTCTTATCTTCCCTCTTACGGACCGGAGATGAGAGGGGGAAATGCCAGGGTCGATGTTATAATCTCCCCAGCAAGTATCGGCTCTCCGCTGATTGACGAATGTGATTGTTTTGTGGCATTTAACCAGAGCTCTTATGACTCTTTTGTTGATAAAGTTAAAGAGAAGGGAGTTGTCATTAAAAATACCTCTTTGGTTAAAAACCATTTAGCCACTAAAAAATTAACTGAAATTGGAATTGCAGCAACAGAGATTGCCCAAAAGTTCGGTATGCCGCAAGGTGCCAACATTGTTTTGATTACTGCTCTCATATTTCAGACAAAACTGTTTTTAACCGAAACATTAAAACAAGGTCTCTCCTTAATTTTGAAACAACAAGAGAAATTAACGAAAAACTGGAACCTTGTTGAACAGACTATGCTTCTGCTAAGTAACTAAAAGCTATTGACAGGAAGTAAGTTCATCTATAAAGTTGCCTTTGTCTTAGTACAAATGGCGGCGTAGCTCAGATGGTAGAGCAAACGGCTCATATCCGTTCGGTCAGGGGTCCGAGTCCCTTCGCCGCTAAAGTTTTCTGGTCAATGGCAATTTTGCATGTGGTAAAGCGCTACTGCATGGAGATTGCCGTTTTTTTTTCATTTTCCGTGCTGTAAGTGATTGGGGAAAAGATTAAGATAAAAGACTTCTATTATCGGTTCACAGATATGCGTAAATCGGTTGGTTCTGGTATGATGTACAACGGCTGGAGTAGTCACGGGATAATTTCGTGTAATAACCTCTGATGCAAGATCTCTCTTATATATAGATAAATTCTGTTACGATTTAACTATTCCTTGTTGCTGTTGATCCTGTTATAAGTTAGATCTCCTGAATGCATGCTCTCCAAACTTATATTCTGATTGAAAGATTATTGAACTTTATTTTAAAAAAGAGCATTATAAGGTTTAAATTATCACCTTATTGTACTATATATTAAAATAATGTTTTGTATTTAAATATAATAAGGTGATAATTTAAACCTTGCTGACTTCATATTGAAAAAAGGAAATACTGAAATGAAGTACTATGACGAACTGCTGAAACTAGGCTTGTTTTCCAAGGAAGATATCGTCTTTATTGTGGGAAACCCCGATACAGGAAAGACTTTATTAAGGAACTATGCTCAGAAAGGCTATATCGCACGGATTAAGCATAATTACTATGCGGTAAAAAGTCTTGAGACCAAACAACCTATTTTAGATCGGTATGCCATAGGTTCATGTGTGAACGAGGGTTCTTATATTTCTCATCACTCGGCATTTGAATACTACGGTATGGCAAACCAGGTGTTCACTGAAGTGAGCGTGAGCTCTTCGCAGGCATTCAAGAATTTTTCCTATGAGGGTGTGGATTACATATGGAGGAAATCACCTTTTGAAACTGGTGTCATCTCGCCGGTGAAATGGATTCGTGTTACGGACATCGAAAGAACTATCGTTGACAGCATCAGGGACTTTTTTAAGATTGGCGGCTTAGAAGAACTGCTTCGTTGTCTGGATATGGTCACTTTGGTTGACGAAACCAAGCTAACTGCGTATCTCGCAACTTATGATACCCAATTCCTCTATCAGAAAACTGGATATATCCTTTCACATTTCAAAAAAATGAAGCTATCTTCTTCTTTTTTCACCATGTGCCAATCTCATATCGGAAAAAGCGTGCGGTATCTTTCGCCAGATATAAAATACGAGCAGCCTGTGTATCATGTACCTTGGCAGTTGTACGGACCTGCAGATCTCTTGAAAATGCTTAACAAGGGGGTGGTCGCTGATGTTTGACCTTACGGTGGCTGACATAGCTGAAAAAGCTAGAGAGCTAAACTTTGTGCGGGATACCTTGGAAAAGGTGCTGCGGCTGGTGGATGTTTTTGGACTATATGAACAGAAATTCTTTAATGAAAGAGAACCTGGCGTTGAAAGGCGGCGTATTGCGCTGAGTGAATCATCTAGTTATAATGCACACATTATTGCATGCCATTGAATCTGGCTGGACATAGGTAACCTCGCTTATGATAAAACTCTTTCTTAAAAAGGTCTTTTTCGATAGTTGGGATAATATTCTCTCCCTTTTATTGATTAATTTAATTAACTTGATACCGATTCTCCTTTTTATACTAATCTTAAGCTCCTTTTCTACAAATCTGTTTATACTCCTTTTTATAGGAATGTTAGTTCTTAAGGCTCTTATTGATGGAATAAATTCCGTCTATGTAAAATCGATTGTTTATTATCAGAAGAGTTCCGTTGCTACAGTGTTAGAGGGTCTGAAAAAAAGTTACCGCCATATCATTCTCTATTTTTTTATTGAGTTGATTATCGGCTCCATTATATTTGTGGCTCTCCCTTTTTATTTTTCTATTGGTACACTTTTAACTGTTTCAATTACCCTTATTTTAGTTTTTACCCTTATCTTGATTTTATTTACCCAGTTCTATTTTTTCCCTCTGGCTACTGCTATGAGCGATGATGGGCCGTTTAAAACTTTAAAAAAGAGTTTTCTCCTTGTCCTCGATAATTTTACTTTTACCCTTTTTTTCTGCCTGCACCATTTAATCAACCTTATTTTGTCGCTCTTTTTTGCTACCCTAATACCAGGTTTGAGTGCAATTGCTTTATCAAGACAAGTAGCTGTTAAGTTTTTACTGTTGAAATACGATTATTTAGAAAAGAACACAACAAAAGATAAGAAAGAGCTTGATTGGAATACTTTATTAAGTGATGATATTGAAAAAATCGGCAAAAGAGACCTTAAGGGAACCTTGTTTCCATGGAAGGAGTAAAGATGAATATAGAAGTTGAGTGCAAAATTGCACTTAGTGAAAATGAACAGAACTCTTTGAGAGAACTTCTTAACGGTTACTCAAAAGAGATTCCTTTTACAAAAAAGGATTACTATTACATCACAAACAACAACAAAAATGAGGCTTTACGCCTGCGTATCGAGGCTGATGACCTAATAATAACAAAAAAGGATAAAAATAAGGAAGAAGAGGGCTTTGAAATAAACGAAGAGCAACAGGTTTTATTCAATGCTGGCTTATATGGTAAAATTAAGAGACTCTTGGTTTTAGCCGGCTACAAAAACGCCTTTTGTAAAATAAAAAAAGGGTATGAGTATTTAGTTAAAGATGTTCTTGTTGAACTGGTTGAAATCAAAGACCTCGGCTGGTTTTTAGAACTTGAAAGTACCTTTAATGAGCCAAACAAGGGGATCCAATCCATTAAAGACGTATTAAAAGAGTTGAGTTTTGAAAACAGAGAGTTGGAAAATCGCTACTATTGGCAATTATTAAAGGATAAAGGAAATGGAGTTCAGAGCCAGTCACATTTTAGTTAAAGAGCGCCCTTTGGCAGAACAGCTCTTAAAGCGGGTCAAACAGGGAGCCAATTTTAGTGAGCTTGCTAAAGATTATTCGCTCTGCCCAAGTAAGAGCAAAGGTGGGGATTTAGGTTGGTTTAAAGAGGGGACGATGGCTCCCGCTTTTGAAGCCGAAGTAAAAAGAATCTCTGTTGGCTCGATAGGAAAAATTGTCGCCACTCAGTTTGGTTTTCATATCATAAAGAAGAGTGGCAGTCGGTAATTATTTCCAATTTTGCAAAATTATGGGACGTTCATTTGTACCGTTTAAAAGCGAAACTGTGGTTTTGTAAACATCCTCGATTCTCTCTTTTGTTAAAACGGTGTTAACGTCTCCTTCTGCGACAATCTCCCCCTGCTTCAACATTATTACCAGGTCACTGAATGCACTTACGGCATTTAAATCGTGTAATACAGCGATTACCGTTGCTCTATTCTCATCGACAAGTTTCCTTAACAGATTTAGAATCTCCTTTTGATTGTGAACATCCAAGTGGCTGACCGGTTCATCCAGTAAGATTACCGAGGACTGTTGTGCCAAAGCTCTGGCAATCAGCATCCTCTGATACTCTCCGCCGGAAAGCTCAGTTGCCCTTTGATTTGCCAGATGAAGAATATTCATTGAATCTAGGGATTCGTTAATGATTCTTTTATCGGTATAACTAAGGGAAGCTAAAGGCAAGTTGTGGGCATAACGGCCCATTGCAACAGCTTCAAAAACTGTAAATTCATACTCTAATTTACTTTGTTGGGGTACATAGCTTAAGTGGAGAGCCAAAGAGCGCTGAGTGTAATCATTAAGGTCGCCGTTTGGTAATAATATTGTTCCTCTTGCTGCGGGCAGTGCCCTAAGCAGATGGCGTAAGAGGGTACTTTTACCCGATCCGTTAGGCCCTATAATCGAGATAAATGAGTCTTTAGGAAAATTTGTACTAAGCTTCTCAAAGAGCTTTTTATTGCGATAAGACCAACTTAGGTCTTTAATGATTCCGACGTTATTTTTCACAGTGAACCCCTTTTATGTCTAACCAATAAAATTATAAAGAGGGGAGAACCGGCAATGGCAGTAATGATTCCGACCGGCAATTCTGAGGGAGCCACTGCCATTCTGGCTATAGTATCCGAGATTAAAGTTAGAAAAGCTCCCCCAAAAAGAGAAAAGAGAAAGAGATGTTTATGCTTAGGACCAACTATAAGGCGCATTATGTGGGGAACAATTAACCCTACAAATCCGATAATTCCACAAAAAGCAACAGTTACTGAGGTTATGAGGGTTGAACAAAGAAGCAAAACTGTACGGACCTTATTTACTCCGACTCCTAAAGAGAGAGCAGTCTCTTCATCTACTAGGAGAATGTCGAGTTCTTTAGTTAAAAATAAGAGGGGAATAATTCCTAAAAATCCGACAATGGTTAAAACCTTCAGTTTTTGCCAACTGCTTGTTGCAAAGCTTCCCATTGACCACTGCAGTATGCTCTGTAGCTGTGAACGGTCAAGAAACATGAATAGAGTCATTAAGGCCGATAAAAGGAAATTTAAAGCAACTCCGAATAAAAGTAGGGTGGTGGTGTTTCTCCTTACTCCGCCCGAAAGGGTTAAGATCAGCAGTGCACTGCCAAATGAGCCCGCAAAAGCGGCCAACGGAATTTGCCAAACTCCGGTTACTGCTGAAATTAAGTTGAAATAAGCACCAAAAGCGACTCCGAAAGCTCCCCCGCTTGAGATGCCTAAAACATAGGGATCCGCCATTGGGTTTCTGAAAAGAGCCTGAAAAACCATTCCTGAAACTGCCAATATTGAACCGGCAACCACACTTGTCAGAATGCGGGGAAATCGTAACTGCCAAATAATTTTGTTGTTGGGCGAAGATTCTGAAGAGGGACCCTCCTTAATAATTTTAATTACCTCGCTGACTTTAATGTTTGCTGCACCCAAGGCTAAAGTAGTTATTGTAAAAAGGAGTAAAATAACTATTAAGAGAGTGAGAATCGGTAAAACAGCTCTTGAATTGACCATCTTTTACTCCGTAATCATTTTTATTTTGGCAGCCAACTCTTTAACGGCAAGGGCACTGCGATGTGATTGTCTCTCGATTAAATTGTTCTCAATGGTAATTATCTTACCGTTTTTTACAGCCGTTAAAGCAGAGTAGGGCAGTTGATTTTCAAGCTCGTTTTTTGTCTGTTCAAATGTTGAAC
>JBAYOE010000093.1:0-6176 GCA_041678405.1 Sphaerochaetaceae bacterium
CCGTACCGGCAGACGCCGGATGATGGAAGCCGGCAGCTCGCTGCACGCCCTGCCCCACTGCTTCTGTGTGTATCCCTTGATGAGGGCCTCATAGATGTCCCGCCCCACCAGCGAGATGGCCTGCTCCTCGAGATTGGTCGGCGTCCCGTGGATCTCGGTACGCTGCTCCTCGATGCGCGCCTTCGCCTCTTCGGGGGTATAGACGTCACTCCACATCTGGTGGAAGGTGTTCATGTTGAAGGGCAGGTTGAAGATGCGATCCCGGTACCGGGCGATGGGGCAGTTTTGGTAGTGGTTGAAGGCGGTGAACCGGTTGATGTAGCGCCAGACCGCCTCATCGGCGGTATGGAAGATGTGCGCCCCGTAGAGGTGCACGTCGATGCCGTCCCGGCGTTCGGTGTGGATGTTGCCGCCGGTGTGTCCCCGTCGCTCCACGACGAGGACCCGCTTCTTCGCCCTGACGGCCTCATGAGCGAAGACTGCACCGAACAGTCCGGAGCCGACGATGATGTAATCGTACTGCATGTCCCCTCCACAGCGATGAGCGTGATGAATACCGTAATAAAGAAGAGCGGCACTTCCCTCAAGATGGAGGAAATACCGCTCGATCGGGCAGAGAGGATTTGAACCTCCGACCCCTTGGTCCCGAACCAAGTGCGCTAGCCCCTGCGCTACTGCCCGTTCAAATAAGAAACCGAAAAAACTATAACCAAAAGGGGCTGAGACTGTCAACGCGAATCGTTGACACATATAAAAGGACATGCTATTTTCCTAGGGATGCCTTCCAAAAAAGGCGTCAGAAACCGAGCAATAAAAGAGGTCATGCATGCCTTCCAACGATTCAAACACTCCTGAAAACAAAAAGGAAGAAATAACAAAATTTGTTTCTAAGTCGACTGCAACTAAAAAAAGCAAAGAAAAGTTCTCTCTGTGGAAAATAATTACTTATATTCTTTTGGTTCTAATTGCAGCTGCGCTTATCTTTTCAATGGTGCTACCTTCTTTTGGTTCCAGAAGGGCAGTTAATTCGTTGAAGTTTGGCTCTTACGATAAAAAACCTATAGAGTTCGTCCCCGGAAACTACTTTGCAAGGCAGTACCAGACATTTGCCCAACAGTACAAAGGTTCTACCGAGTCTGAACTCTTTCAGATATGGCGCAGTGCCTACGAAAACAGTGTAATTTATACGGCAGTTGGTCTATTGGCCGACAAAGCCGGCTTTGAAGTTACAAAAGAAGAACTGGATAAAGCAATTATAGATTCAGGAGCATACAACAAAGACGGAAAGTTCAGCAGAGAGCTTTATGAACAAACCAGCGTTGAGAGAAAAAAACAGATAAGCACCTCAATAAAAGACGAACTTCCCATCAGAAGAGTCCTCGGAGATTTCGCAACTGTTTTGACAGCCCCGGATGAAATAAACTATTTATTAAAAAGTGCCGACAAAGCCCGTAGTTTTGAATATGCGGTTTTAGGCCCCTCTTTGTATCCCGATTCCAAGGCAAAAGAGTTTGCCTATGCCAACGTCGCTCTCTTTACAATGCTGGATGTCTCTGTGATAACGGTTGTTGATGAGCAACTCGGAGAGTCGTTAATCGAACAAATCAGCAGTAATGCTGTAGATTTTGAGCAGGCAGCCAAAGACAACTCCCTTGATTCATACGCCTCCGAAGGGGGAGTAGCCGGGTTATGGTACTACTGGGAACTTAGAGAAAACTTTGCCAACCCCGATGAGGTTAACCTCCTTTTCTCAACAAGAAAGGGTGAAGTTACCCAGTTGTTTGCTCTCAATGGGGGAGCTTATGCCCTGTACAAAGTTAATGCCAATCCCTTTGCTGCCGATTTTGAAGATGAAGAAGTTTTAAGTGATGTAAAAAATTACATAGGAAAGTATGAAAATAATCTCTTAACAGCCTATTTAGACGAAGTCGGTGAAAACTTACTGCAACAAATTGCTAGCGGTGATTCTTTAGTTGAAAAAGCCAAAGAGATGGGCTTGAACAACTACTATGTTGAAGCAACCAACTCCAATGTCGGGCAATCTTCAATGTTAAAAGGGTTTAACTATACCGATGTCGGCGGATATTTACGGCTTCTCAGTAATGATTCCAATGTAATGCGAGAACTTTATCTTGGCGAGATCGGCTCGATTAAAGGACCGTTTAAAACGAGCCAAGGCTCTTCGGTTATCGTGAAAATAGTCTCAGAACAACCCATCGACGAATTAACAAGAACCTATTTAGAAAATGACTATCCGTTTATGGCTCAGAGCATTAACCAGCAGGACATGATTCAGATGATATTCAGCAGCGATAAGTTTGAAGATAATTTTCTGCAGGTATTCTTAGAGTACATATTAGGAACCCGTAGCCAAGCTTAGATGATTGGATTTTTAGGCGAAGCCTTAGTTGATTTGATAGCCGAAGAATCTCACGACGGAAATCTTGTCTATTTCCAACATATAGGCGGCTGTGCCCTAAATGCAGCAGTCGCAGCCGCACGTCTAAACTTAGAAGTTCTTTTTATTGGGAGAATTTCAAAAGATTATTTCGGTAAACAGATTGAAAACCATTTTAGAAAAAATGGAGTTACCCTCGATGAAGCACTCCTTAACTGTGATGAAAACAGTTCGCTGGCTTTTGCTTTTTTAGACAAAGATAAAAATGCCACTTACAATTTTTACACCGAAAAAACTAGTATTGAAGCTATAAAAGCCAAACAAATAATCGAATCATTAAACTCTTTTAACAATATAGACTACCTTCATATAGGCTCCCTCTCATTAGCCTTAGAAGCAAGCGGCAAAGAGATTCTAAAAGCTCTAAAAACACTCAAGCAGCGACCGTTTATCTTGTTTGACCCAAATGTACGTATGAGTGCAATAAAAGAGAAAGAGAGCTATCTCAGACGTGTCTCTGAGGCTATGAAACTCTCTGATTTAGTTAAACTCTCCGATGAAGATCTTTCTTCTCTGTACCCCTCTTTAAAAACAGAAGAAGCGATTGAACATATTTTTTCTAAAGGGGTTAAAAATGTTGTTTTAACAAAGGGGAAAAAAGGGATGAGTTGGTTTTCATCAGATAATCTGAGAGTCGACGTTGATGCAAAAGAAGTTGTTGTTGTAGACACGGTGGCTGGTGGAGATACTGTCAGTGCAGCTCTTTTATTTTTCCTAGATAAACACAGGATAGCTCATAACCAGATGTTAAAAGAGCATCAGATTAAACAAGCTTTGGAATTTGCTTCAAAAGCCGCTTCAATAACTGTCAGTAGAAGGGGAGCCGATCCCCCTTATTATCATGAATTGTGATTTTTATAAAAAGTAAAACTATTTTTAGGGCCGTTTTTAATTGAGTAGAGGGCTTTGTCTCCGTTTATATACAATTCATCGAAATCAGTTCCATCTTCAGGATAACAGGCAACCCCAATACTACAAGAGATTCCTTTTTGTCTGAATTTGTCGAGTAAAATTTGAATTTTCTGTTTTAAAACCGCTTTGTCGTTGAAATTAATTAAGACTACCGCAAACTCATCCCCACCGACTCTGCCAAAAAAGTCGGTTACTCTAAAGCTGTTTTTTAAAGTATCTGCAACATCAACTAAAATGGTATCGCCAAATATATGGCCATATGTGTCGTTAATCTTTTTAAAGTCGTCAATATCAATCATTAAAAGAATATGACTGTTTATGGTTGGGTCTGAACTTTCCAACAAATTTATAACACTTTGGGTAAAACTGCGCCGATTGAGGAGGTTCGTTAAATGGTCTTTGACTGAAAGTTCCCTTAATTCTATCGATTCCTTCTTCTGTTCGTTTATATCAACAATCCTCCCGATAAGACGATTTATCTCCCCCTCTTTATTAACGAGGGGGCAAACCATTATTCTGGCCCAAAACAGAGACTCATATTGATTTTCATCTATTCTGGTTAACCTTACATCTATTCTTCCCTGTTTTTTCTTTTTCTGCATTATATCGGTCAGAAATGAGTCGAAACGGATTTGGTCATCCTTTCCCATTTTTAACTGAGAAACAAAAAAGTCGTTACATTTCTCATCAACAGTATAACCAAACATGGCAAGCCAGTTTTTCTGATTTGATGAATACAGGAGTTTTTTCTCTTCAATGCTCCACTCAAATATTACTTCATCGGTCTGATCCAAAATAATTTGGTACCGTTTTTCACCTCTGCTTAACCGTTCAAAAGCAAGCTGTTTTTCTGTTATATCGATTACCATTGCACAAAGAATCAGTTTATTGCCAAAATAAAGGTCATCAGTTATCCGAAAAGAGCAAGAGAGTATTCTGTCACTTGAATTGGCAGATCTGTAATCAATTATTCCCTCTCTCCTTTTTTTTAATTTATCTTTAACTATTTGACGGTCAGAACTCTCAACTGTGTTGATAAAAAGTGATTTCGTAGCCCTTAAAAGCTCTTCTTTATCTCTGTAACCGGCTAATAGAGCATACGGTTCACTGACTAATTTAAAAGGGAATCCTTCATCAATTGAACAGATAAAAAGTCCCCCCGGGATATTTGTTGTTAGTGAGTCCAACTCTTTTTTAGCAGCGGTAATCCCCTCTGTGTAGGAACTGATGTTTTTCATCATTTTATTGAAGATATCGACAAGGGGGAAAAAATCACCAAAATCGGATCCTTTAATCTCATAATTATAGTTAAGCAATTGAGCTTGTTGCATCCCATCCAGCAGCTGTTGAACCGGTTTACCGATTTTTTTATCGGTTATCTTTATTGCTACTATTAGAAGAGCAATAATCAGAATAACTATTAAGATAAACAGAACAACCGAATCAAAAAAAAGATTATAATATTCTTTCGCACTGACCATTGTAACAATTATCCACCCTAACTCTTTGTTATAGCAAAAATTGCCTAAGCGGTTGCTACCAGCCAGTTTAAAAGAGATAAATCCATTCTCGTTCTCTCCGATTATTCTTTTATTAAAAATTTCAACTGCCGCATCGATTTGTTCTTTCTCTTTTATTGTTGAATGAATTAATGAACTCTCGTTGTCAAAAACTAGGCGCTGCGTTGAGTTAAACATGAACTCTCTCTGGTTAAAATGGGGCATTTTCTTTAAACCGATTGTAGACACAATTGAGCCTACAAATTTGGAGTTATCTATCACCGGTTCAAATAAGCAAAGATATTGATTATCGTTACCACAAATCTTTTGACGGTGTGATAGAGGTTTTTCATCATCAAAAAAAATCGTAGAAATATCCAGAGGATAAAGTGAACTTAAATCATTGTTTCTAAAAGCAACCAAATTCCTGTTTTTATCAAAAACAAAGAGTCCGTCAAGAACTTTTGACGAGGAAACTTCTACATCTAAGTATGTTTGCAATGTTGCATAGGGAGTCTCTAAATCGTCGCCTGCAACAAGTAAAGCTTCGTGGGTTACATCAAGATTTGCAAGTTTTATCAATCGCTCCAACTCATTTGACACACAATTATCGATACTTGCAGCAAATAATTTGTTATCGTAAGCGATATTCCTCTTTACTATTTGTCTATAATAAAAATTAAAAAGCAACAAACCACTGACATACACTACCACAATGGAAAGTACGGAAACAGTTAAAATACTTTTTCTTAGCCTACGTATGAATTGCAAGAGCTTCAGCCTCGATAAAATTTAAAAAATGTAGATTATTCTAACACGCTGGCAACAGTTCGTATATAAAAAAAGTAAGAAGTTTGAAAATAAAATGTAATAAGTGTAAGAAGTTTTAAAACTCTATGTAGCCGTACAAATCTAAAAGGGATAACTCCTCAATTCGTGGAATAGAGTCCATAGCTCCCTTTTTTGTAATGGCAACGTTAGCTGCCATACTGGCTAGTTTTAAAGAGTCATAATTAGATTTACCTGAAACCATTGCTGCTAAAAAATAGCCGATGAATGTATCCCCGGCTCCTGTGGTATCTACAACTGGAACATTATAATTACCGTAAGAGAACATTTGCTCTCCTTTTGACCAAATTGCCCCTCTATTTCCTAAAGTCAACAGTACTGCTGTTTTGGGATATCTCTCTTTAAGTGTAACAAGAATTTCATCGATCTTATCACTACCGCATAAACTCTGGGCTTCGGTTTCGTTAACGGAGAGTAAATCTATAAGATGCAACGGTAAATCAAGAACCGATTTATCG
>JBAYOE010000094.1:0-6095 GCA_041678405.1 Sphaerochaetaceae bacterium
ATATCTTGGTAGGAACCCACCGTATATTACAAAAAGATGTAGCTTTTAAAGATTTGGGTCTTCTGGTCATTGACGAAGAGCAACGCTTTGGCGTTAAAGATAAAGAAAGAGTTAAAGAGTTAAAAACAAATGTTGACTCTTTAGCCCTTTCGGCAACTCCCATTCCCCGTACATTGTATATGTCTTTGCTAAAAATAAGGGACATGTCGCTTTTAACCACGCCTCCTATTCAAAGAAGACCTATTGAGACCATTATTAAAGAGTTTGACATTAGTACAATTGAGAGTGCGATTAACTTTGAAATTGAGAGGGGGGGACAAGTATTCTATCTGCACAACCGCATTGAAAGTTTGGATGAGGTTGTCCATCTTCTTTCTGTTAGATTGCCCCATTTAATAATCGAATCAATTCATGGAAAGATGGAGAGTACCTATATTGAGGATGTGATGAGCCGTTTTATTAATCAGGGGATTCAGGTTTTAGTCTCAACAACCCTAATTGAAAATGGTATCGATATTCCCAATGTCAATACAATAATAATCGACAGAGCCGACCGTTACGGATTGAGTCAACTTTACCAACTTAGAGGAAGAGTAGGGCGCTCTGATGTAAAAGCTTATGCTTATCTTTTTTATCCCCAACTGGCAGCCATAAACGAAAATGCGGTTAAAAGATTGAAAGTGTTATCGGAAAACACAGCTTTAGGCAGCGGTTTTAAAATCGCCTTAAAAGATATGGAGATAAGGGGAACCGGGAATCTTTTAGGAAGGGAACAGAGCGGACAATTAGCCAGTGTCGGTCTCGATATGTATTTAAAAATTCTTGATGAAGCAATAGAGCAACTGCTTCAGCAGGGGAAATTTGAAAAAGAGAAAGAGGTCTTTTTGGAATTGGATTATTCGGGTTTTATTCCCGACTCTTATATAAACGAACCGACTCTGAAGTTTGAAATATATAAAAAGATAGCTTCAATCAGAGATGAGATAGAGTTGCAAAACTTAAAAGCCGAACTTGTTGATCGGTTTGGACCGATTCCGAGTGTTGTCGACAACCTCCTTTACATAGCAGAATTAAAAATAATAAGTAAAAAACTCAACATTTTACACCTTAAAGAGCGCAACGGGGTTGTCAGTATTGAGTTTGGCAAGGTAAAAGATATTGCAATAGATAAGGTTATTGAGTTAATAACATTAGGTGGGGGCAAAGTAGCTATTGACCAAAAGCGGTTGAACGTGCTCACCTTAAAGACAGAAGCGGTCTCTTTAAAAGATAAGGCACTCTTTATCTTGGAGATTTTGCAAAAGTTATTGTAATAATGGGTTAAGCTATGTTAGACAAGTATGAAAGGGTAGAATCGGTCTCCAGTGACGGGAGAAGGTCTATAAAAAGTTTTGTATTAAGAGCCTCGAAACTTGCCGGTTATCAGAAGGAGGCTCTTGAGCTTTACAGCGAAGAGTTTGTAATAAAGTTTGACCCCAACAAAAAACTGAATTTTAGAGAAATTTTTGGCAACGACTACCCTGTTATCGTTGAAATCGGTTTTGGCGGCGGTGAAACATTAGAGAGGCTTGCCACTCAGATGCCCTTTACAAACTTTGTAGGCATCGAAGTTTACATAAACGGCTTCACTAAACTCCTTTCGGCAGTCGGCCAAAAGAACTTAACAAATGTAAGATTAATCAGATTTGATGCTGTTGAGGTTCTGAGTCAGATGGTTGAAGATGAAACTCTCAATGCCATTCATATATTTTTCCCCGACCCGTGGCCTAAAAAAAGGCACCACAAAAGGAGGCTGCTGCAACGCCAATTTGGGCGGCTGTTGGCAAAAAAGCTCATTTTCGGCGGCTATGTTTATGTGGTAACAGATTGGCAGGATTATGCTATTCAGATTCTCGAAGTCTTAGGCAAGGTGGAATACTTACACAACCCTCATGAAACTTTTGCCCCTCCCAAAAGCTGGCGTCCCACCACTAGTTTTGAGCGTAAAGGGATTAAAAAGAGGCATAAAATTTTTGAAATTTGGGTAGAAAAAAGCCGAGGCGAGAACCTCGGCTGATAAACTTAATTTTCAGAATCCTCTTTGTGGGCCTTTATGACATCTTCGGCTAACCGGCCGCTGATTGTTTCATAAAATGCAAACTCCAGTTCAAATGAGCCGGTACCGCTGGTCATCGACTTTAAATCGATTGCGTAGTTAAGCATCTCTGCTTGAGGAACTTCGGCTTTAACCATCTGAATCCCTCCGCCCATATCTTCTTGGCCGAGAACCCGGGCTCTTTTACCGCTTAAGTCACTGAGGATATCACCAAGATACTTCTCTTCGACATAAACAAATAAGTTCATAACAGGCTCTAAAAGAACGGCTCCGGCCTTATCCATCGCACTTTTCATGGCTCCTTTTGCGGCCAAGCGGAAAGCCATCTCAGAGGAGTCTACACTGTGCTCTTTTCCGTCAACAATGGTAATACCTATATCAACGACCGGGTAGTTTGCCAAAAACCCCTCTTCCATTGCATCTTGAAGCCCTTTCTCAATACCGGGCATATAGCCTTTTGAGACTGAACCGCCTCTGATTGCATTTGTAAATGAGTAATATTGGCCTCTTGGCAGAGGTTCAACTTCAATCATAACTTTACCGTACTGACCGTGTCCACCTGACTGCTTTTTATGGGTAAATTCAATAATACCCGATTTTTTTGTGATGGTTTCTCTGTAGGCAATTTTGGGCAGTTTTGTATTGATGGTTACTTTTTGTTTCTCTTTAACTTTATCGAGAATAATAGTTAAATGAAGTTCACCCATTCCGCTGATGGTAGACTCTTTAGTCTCATCGTTATAGGCGGTTCTGAATGTCAGGTCCTCTTCGGTAATTTTGTTGAGGGCTTCGTTCATTTTATCTTCCGATTTTTTATCACCGGCAGAGATAGCCAAAGAGTAAATCGGCGAAGGAATTAAAAGATTTCTGAAAACCATATCTGTTTGAGATCCAAATAGACTGGCATTTGTGTAAGAGATGCTGCTCTTTGTAATAACTCCGATCTCTCCGGAAATAAGTTTGGGAACTTCAATCAGTTTCTTGCCGACCACCTTATATACTTTCCCCGGTTTCTCTTTTTTGTGGAGGGTGGGGTTGTATAACTCGGTATCTCCGCTTACAGAGCCTCTGACAACTTTCAAAGTTGAGAGTTTGCCGGAAAATTGGTCGATTGTGGTTTTAAAGACGTAGGCGGCTGCAGAGCCCTCTTCTTCGAACAAAAACTCTTTTTCTTCATTGTTATCAATAACGACCTCTTTTTGGCCGACGGGAGAGGGGAAACTCTCACTTATGAAATTAATCAATGAGATAACCCCAGAACCTAAAAGAGAGCTGCCGGCAAATACGGGGACAATCTTATTCTCTTTCAAAGCTGCCCTGAGACCGATTTTGATCTCATCACCGCTTAGAGTGCCCTCTTCGAAGTATTTTTCCATCAGTTCGTCAGAACCTTCGGCTGCTGCTTCAATCAGATGCATATGATGCTCTTCAACCAGTTCTGCATACTCTTGAGGGATATCAACAACACTCTCTTTGGAGTTTGGATTGTAAAGATAGGCCTTGTTTTCGATTAAGTTTATAACCCCTTTAAAGTCTTCGCTGTTACCCATCGGCAGTGTTACCAACACATAAGAGGCATTCAGCTGTTCACTCAAATGTTCATATGCATTAAAAAAGTCACTTCTCTCACGGTCCACTTTATTAATAAATACGGCTCTGGGTTTATTGCGTTCATTCAATCTTTTCCACAACTTAATTGTTTCAATTTGAGCACCGTCTCGGGCATCTACAGTAACAACTGCTGCTTCACAGGACCTAAGGGCACCAATGACCTCCCCGACAAAATCGGCAGTTCCCGGGGTATCTAAAAACGTCAACTCTTTATCATCCGAACCAATATAGGCCATAGCGGTGTGAATGGAGATTTTGCGTTGAATCTCCTCTTCGGTGTAGTCACTGGTAGTTTTACCCGAATCGACTGTTTCTGCGCGACTGATAGTCCCATACTGGAAAAGAATTTGTTCCAACAATGAGGTTTTACCGGTACCGTTGTGCCCAATTATGGCAATATTTCGTACATCACTGCTTTTTACGCTCATAGTTCCTCCTATAAAAAGTGACCTCTTGACAACCAAAATCAATAGTAGAGTCTTGTTTCCATCTTGTCAAACGATTATTTAAATCGACTCCTTAAGTTGGTGCAAAGTGGGAAAACTCCATGGTAAAGGTTCCCCGTCCCTGAGTTGAACTGCGTAAAGCAGTGGAGTAGCCAAAAAGCTGAGCCAAAGGTGCTGATGCCGAAACGTGGTCGGCATTGGCTCTGCTTTCAAGACTGTTAATTATACCGTTACGGGCAGTTAAACTGCTCATAACTTCCCCGACATAAGCATTTGGAACAACAATATCGACGCTCATAATCGGTTCTAGAAGGATCGGGTCAGCTTCCAATGCACCGTTCTCAAAACAGAGCGCACTGGCAGCCTCAAATGCAAATTCACTGGCAGTCAGTTCATTGTAATTAACACTTTCTAGGGTAACCTCTATGTCGATTACCTCATAACCAAGCTTTATCCCGCTGTGAACTGAGTTCTCAACGCCTCTTTTAACTGCTTCAAGAAGTTCAGCAGGAAAATCTCTTGTTGAAACATTGCTCTTAAATACAATTCCGCCTCCTGTCGGCAGTGGCTTTAATGTCAGCGTAACTGCCCCAAAATGCTCTTTAGAGGCAAGAATTCGGTTGTATTGCATCTCTTTTGTGATACTTTTTGTGATAGTTTCCCTATAGGTAACTTGGGGTTTACCCACCCTGGCTTCTATACGCATCTCTTTTGTCAGACGGGTAACCAAAACGTCCAAATGAAGTTCTCCCATTCCGCTTATAATCAACTGACCGG
Source organism: Sphaerochaetaceae bacterium (assembly GCA_041678405.1). Classification (GTDB taxonomy): domain Bacteria; phylum Spirochaetota; class Spirochaetia; order Sphaerochaetales; family Sphaerochaetaceae; genus JBAYOE01. The sequence continues at coordinate 4,930 of JBAYOE010000094.1, forward strand.
TATCAACATTCTCTTTCCAGCTGAAAGTGGGGTCTTCCTGTCCTAAAATCTCAAGTGCCCCTTTTAATTTTGGTTGGTCACTTAATGTTTTACTTTCGATAGCTACTGAAATAACCGGTTCTGGAAATGTTATTTTCTCCAGCAGTATCTGAGATCCTTCGCTGCCGACGGTGTCTCCTGTTTGGGCATTTTTAAAGCCAATAATAACTCCGATATCTCCGGCTTCTATTTTGTCCAAAGGCTCAGGACGGTTGGCATGCATCCGAACAATTCGGCCAACCCGCTCCCTTTTTCTTTTTGTGATGTTGTAAATCTGAGTCCCTTTTTTAATTACTCCGCTGTAGAGACGGACAAAACACAAAGGTCCGGCCTCTTTGTCGTGCTGAATTTTAAAAATCAGGGCTAAAGGAGGCCCGTTGGAATCGTGGGGAACCTCGGTTTCCTGCTGACTCTTGGCAATTATACCTTTTACAGGCGGAGTCTCCAAAGGGGAGGGTAAATAATCGACAATGCCGTCTAAAAGAGGTTGCACACCTATGTTTTTCAACGAGGCTCCGACGAAAAGCGGAATCAGTTTTCTTTGAATGGTAGCTTCTCTTAGAACCTTTTTTACTAAAGACAAAGGGATAAGTTCCTGAGAAAAATAGAGTTCGGTTATCTCATCTGAGAAAGAAGCAACCGAATCGATAAGAGAGTCGTAGTATTGGTCTCGCAGTTTTTTTTGTTCCTCCGATAGAGAGCTGAAGTGCATGCTGCTGCCTTTATCGGACTCTTCAAATTCAATAATCCGCTCTTCTAGGATATCTATCACACCTTCAAAATCGGACTCCGAGCCGACAGGGAGAAAAAGGGGAACCGTAGTAACCGAGAAACTTTTCTCAATCTCTTTTACAACCCGAAAGAAATCGGCTCCTAAACGGTCCATTTTATTTATAAAAATAATGCGCGGAACTTTGTAGTTATCGGCCTGACGCCAAACAGTCTCTGTTTGAGGTTCCACACCGCTTACACCGCAGATAACAGCCACAGCTCCGTCTAAGACTCGTAAAGAGCGTTCCACCTCGGCTGTAAAATCAACGTGGCCGGGGGTATCTATAATATTAATTTGGTGTTTTTTCCAAAAACAGGTGGTTGCGGCACTGCTGATGGTGATTCCTCTGTTTTGC
>JBAYOE010000095.1:0-6060 GCA_041678405.1 Sphaerochaetaceae bacterium
AATCCGACTCTTTTTCACTTAGATCACCTGCTTTAATCAGACGTGCTTGTTCAAAAGAGCGCCCTGTGGCATTCTCTGCCAATGTTGAACCGATAGTTAAAGAGGTTTCGTCTCCGTCAGAGGTAAATGTGACATCTTTAATCTCATCAAAATTGCCCTTAACCCAATACTCAAAAGTTACGCCACTGTTTCCCCTACTACGGGCATTTGAAGTAGCATCAGCTAAAGGCCCAAAATTGGTTGGAACCCTCTTTGTTTTCACATGGTCGTCCATATCTTCTCCCATATCCTTTCTATAGTTGTTTTTATCTCATCGGATGCAAATTCAACAGCGCTTTTACCTGCTAACTGTGAATCTACTAACTCTTTGTTAAAAGGGATAGTCCCAACAAAATTGTGATTGTTGTTTTCACTTATTGCCCTTATTTTCTCAGTAAGTTCTAAGTTTATATCTGCTCTGTTAACAATAACATAAACAGGTATTTTAAAATTTTTAGCCAGCGAGGCTACTCGCTCTAAATCATGAATTCCTGAAAGACTCGGTTCGGTAACCAATAACACAGCCGTCGAGCCTGTCACACTGCTTATTACCGGACACCCAATTCCGGGAGGTCCGTCAACAAGAATCAATTTTAGATTCTCATCTTGAGCGATTTTTCGGGCCTCTTTACGTACCAGTGTCACCAATCGTCCCGAGTTTTCTCCTGCCGGATGAAGTTTTGCATGAATCATGGGACCAAAGCGAGTCTCACTTTTCATCCAGTGCCCACACTCTCTGTCGTTAAACTGAATCGCTTTCTCGGGACAAAAACTGACACAAAGACCACAGCCTTCACATTTGGATTCAATTACTTGGTATTTGCCTTCATCATCAATCTCAAAGGAATCAAAACGGCACAAAGAAGCACAAACTCCACAGCCGCTACATTTATCTTTTTCAACTAATGCAACTTTGCCCTCAATAAACTTATGTTTTTCTATGATTTTAGGATTGGTAATCAGATGTAAATCGGCACCATCAACATCACAATCGGCCAGCACAATCGATTCGGCCAAAGAGGCAATTGCAGCTGTAACAGTTGTTTTACCGGTTCCCCCCTTGCCGCTGAGAATAACCAGCTCTTTAATATTTTTATTGCTCATGCCGTCTGCTACCCTTCACCAATATCTCAATTTTCTCCCACACGTCAAGAAAAAGTTTTTTATAATTTTCATCCGTGTCTACCAATACTTCTCCGATTGCATAAGTTGTGGCTATCTTTTGATTAAATCCAATTTTTTTTAATATAGGGATTTTCTCTTTTTCGCAATATTTTTCGATTCGGTTATCTCCAAGTCCATCTTTGTTAATAATGACTGCAACACCGATTCCAACCTCTCTGACTGTCTCAACAGCCAAAGTTAAATCGTGAAGTCCAAATGCTGTCGGTTCGGCTACCAAAACAACCAAATCGGTTTCACCTATTGTCCAAACCATTGGGCAACTGGTACCGGGAGGGCTGTCTATAATTATTGGGCTCTCATCCAAACTGATTTCAGATTTAACCCTTCTGATCAGAGGAACGGCTAAAGCTTTTCCTACGTCCAAACGACCTTCAACAAGGCGTACATTTTCTTTTTGTCTTATCGTAACCGTCCCGATTTCGTGCTCCACCTCATAAAGGGCTTTTTGGGGACATAAAAGGGTACAGGCACCGCAATTGTGACACAGATCGTCAAAAACCATTGCCTTGCCCGCTATAACAATTATTGCGTTAAATTGGCACGCTTGCTGACAAATCCTACAGCCGTCACATAACTCATTTTTAAGTTTTGGTACCAAAACAGAGTGCCTTTTCAGTTCTGTCAACTTTCCCTTTAAAAAGAGGTCGTTGTTAGGTTCTTCAACATCACAATCTAAAAGGGTAACACTCTTTGGATAAGAACGGGCAAGATTCAGAGCGACAAGCGTCTTGCCTGTCCCCCCCTTGCCCGAAGCTATAGCTATCTTCATACCCAATGCCCTTCAACATTGGCTTTGTTTAACTCTGTCAGTTTATTCTCTTCAAAAAGCTTTAAGGCCTCGCCTACTGTTGCGGCATCTGTTTGATAAACCTTAATATTGGCTCCGTAAATTACTTGGGCAGCTTTAGGGCCGATATTTCCGGTAATCAGAGCAGTAGCTCCGCTGTCTAGCACAAACATTGCAGCTTGTACTCCGGCTCCCTGAGAAGCCTCTAAGTTTTGTTCGTTGTCGATTACTGAAAAGGCTTTACTCTGTGTATCGTAAATTATAAACTTCTCGGCTCTTCCAAATCTGCTATCAAATGGTGATTCAAGAGTGCTGCCGGTGGATGTACAAGCTACTTTCATCTTAGTCCTCCTGTTTTGCTAAATCTTCAAGGCGTTTTTTAATGTCATCAAGCTGGTCTTGAAGTACTTTAGCTTGGCTGGCTAAAAATTCTTTTTCATCTCCTTGGATATAGTGAGGTTCATAATACGGATAAAACCCTCTTGCCGGCCCAAAGCCGTAGCCCATCCCCATATATCCTCTTCCCCGCGGGCGGAAATTGTTCATGTATCCCGGGCGGTCAAAGCCTGCACAGTACCCCATTCCACGGCCGCTGAAAGGGCCATACCCAAATCTTCCTGTTCGATCTCCTCTTGGCATATCTATCCTCCTTAAATTTTTTTATTCTCTAAATGATTGTCCGTTTCTAAATCTGCGACGGCTGCCCATCGCAACGTTTCTGCCTCTTCTGTGTCTCGGACAACGACAACCGGGCATACTGTAACGGCGCTGTTGCTTTAAAATACCTTTGGTCCAAGCTTCCAATACCTCTTTGTAATCGGCTGCCACAAATCCAAATATTTCAAAGCCGGCATCAAGTAGAAGCTTTTCGTATTCACTGCTGATTGCTCCGCAAATTATAGTCTCAATATTTTCTTTCCTTAGATCGGCAATCTTTTGTTTAATATCGGTTGTATTCAAATAAAGGGATCCTTTTACTGACAGAGGTTTCCCATAACCTTCACTTTCACACACCAATATGTGTCCGGCTACATCAAACAGGGGAGCAACTCTTCCGCGCCATTCAGTTATTGCAACTTTCATACTACTAATATCAGCATTAACCATGCCAAAGAAATATGAATAGAGGGGAAACATGCTTATTTAACTACATTATAACAAGATATAAAAATTTTTAAAATAGGGTAATTGCGGGTAGTGTTGCATTACCGCGACAATTGAAGCAGTGACTGTGGCTATGATTGTCGCGTTATTGCGACTCTTTGATGGGTATCTCCAGTCCCTCCATCTTCCGATACAGCGTTGAACGGTGAATCCCCAACTCTTTTGCGGCTTTAGCTATCTTGTAAGAGTTTTTCTCTAGAACTTCTTTAATAAGGCGTTCTTCAATCTGTTTTTTCGCAACTTCTATATCAATTGTACTTTCAGAGTATGCCGTGGCGGTTGTCTTAGTGTCAAAGCAGGCTATTTCAGGTGGAAGGTCATCAGTTGTTATCCGGTTAGCACTAGTGAGAACGACTGCCCTTTCGACTACATTCTCAAGTTCCCTGATGTTCCCTGGCCAATCATACGCATAAAAACAGCCGTAAACCTCGCTTGTAAATCCTGTAATCGCCTTGTTGTTTAGAAGTGAAAACCTTTGGAGAAACTGGTCTGCCAAAAGAGGGATGTCTTCGCGTCTTTCACGCAGCGAAGGAATGGTAATTGCGATGATATTTATCCTGTAATAAAGATCTTGGCGAAACTTCCCCTCTGCCACCAACTTCTCTATCTCTTTATTTGTTGCAGTTATTATTCTCGCGTTTGTTTTGATGCTCTTATTTGAACCGAGCATTTCATACTCCCGCTCTTGGAGAACTCTAAGAAGTTTCACCTGCATGGCCAAAGAGAGATCTCCTATCTCATCCAGAAATAGTGTTCCCCCTTCTGCCAAAGCAAATCGACCGATTTTATCTTTGTCTGCTCCGCTGAAAGCTCCTTTACGATAACCAAAGAGTTCAGATTCTAACAGTGTATCGGGCAATGCGGCACAGTTAACTGCGACAAAAGGGCCCTCTTTTTGGTGGCTGTTAGAGTGGATGGTTCGCGCCAGAACCTCTTTTCCGCTCCCCGACTCTCCGAGTATTAAAAGCGTGGAGTTACTTTGGGCTACCGGAGTTACCATTGCCAATACTTTTTGCATGGCAACACTGTTACTGGCCATTGAGTCTAATATTTCTCTTGCCCTGAGTTTTTTCAGTTGTTCAATTTCACTTAAATCTCTAAAAGTTTCGGCTCCCCCGATAATTTCTCCGTTTTCATCCCGCAGCAATGCCGTCGAAATACTTATGGGAATCCGTTCGCCTTCCAAGTTGACTATATATCCGTTTTGATTAATCACTGCCTTTTTGCTGTTAAAAGTTTGTTCGAGAGGGCAGTTGCCTTCACAGAGATTTGATTTAAAGACTTCGTGGCATCTAAGACCGATTACCTGCGAACGTTTTAATCCCGTAATAAGTTCGGCAGCTCGATTGAAGCTTGTTATCTTCCACTGGTTATCGATAGTAAAGACACCATCACTGATACTCTCTAAAATGGTGTCGGTTGTAATATTATTCATACTGTCTCACCTCTATTCTAACACAAAGAACAAAGAGGAGAAACAGAGCTATGACTATCTTTCGTATTTAATAAAATATTGAGGGAAAGCCTCCAATAAGATTTGTTGGTCACACATTACATGGTCAAGATGTTCTGAAAGGTGCAACTTTGCTGTCCGACAATCTTTCTTTTTTATTGCTTCAATTATATTTGTGTGGTCACATACCAACTCAACTAAATTAAACATCTGTAACCTTAACATCCTCTCACGGGTAAAGTGGGGCATATAAAAGCCGATAGCATCAAAAACTGTCTCTTTTTTGCATGCCGTAAAAAGAATTCGGTGGAATTCATTATCTTTTAGAAAAAAGTTTATCAAATCACCTTCGTGAACCAGAGCTTTCTGCTCTTCGACATTTTTTTCTAAAAGTTCGACATGTTCTTCGTTTAACGATTTACAGGCTAACTCCAATAAAGCCAGTTCAACTGTTTCCCGCAAAAAGCGCCCCTGCTCTACTAAGCGGGGATCCATAAGGGCTACTCTAGTCCCCTTTTGCGGATATATTTCCACTAACCTTTCTCGGCACAATTCCAACAGGGCTTCCCTGACGGGAGTCCTGCTAATGTTAAGCTTGTAAGAAATCTCTTTCTCTACGATTGCTTCTCCCGGTTCCATATCCAACAAAAGAATATTACGCCTTAGCAACCTGTAAGCATACTGCTTAGCCGACTCATTCCTATTTCTCTCAAAGTAGATTATAAAAGGCACCTAAAGACCTCCTCTGTAGCCTCAATTAAGGTGTAATACTCGTTGTTTCCTCAAATATATTAGCACAGATTTGATTTAAGGTACAGTAGCAATATTTTTTTATCGATAAAAAAGCACTAACTTATTGCCTCTTTGCTTCTTGCTTTCGTTGTGCTAGTATCTTTGTTAAATAAGATTCTCAGAGGGTGAATATGGAGAAAAAAGGGGATATCGGTCTTATCGGTTTAGCTGTAATGGGACAGAACTTAGTTCTTAATATAAGCGACCACAATTATAAAGTTGTCGTTTACAATCGAACAACTTCTAAAGTCGATACTTTTCTTAAAAACGAAGCTGCAGGCAGAGATAATATCATCGGCTCTTATTCGGTCAGAGAGTTAACAGAGAAGCTTAAGCGTCCCCGCAAATTAATGTTGATGGTCAAATCCGGCGATGCTGTCGATGAATTTATTGAACAAGTTCTGCCCTTTTTAGAAGAGGGTGATATCATCATTGACGGAGGCAATTCTCTTTATACCGATACCAACCGCAGACTTAAATATTTAGAGTCCAAAAATATTTTATATGTCGGAATGGGTGTCAGCGGCGGTGAAGAGGGCGCTCGATTTGGACCTTCGATAATGCCAGGGGGTAATGAGAAAGCGTGGCCGTTTATTAAAGATATTTTTCTAAGTATTGCCGCTAAAACAGACGACGGTAA
>JBAYOE010000096.1:0-5980 GCA_041678405.1 Sphaerochaetaceae bacterium
AAAAATAGGGAAGCAGTTTTAAGACTGGTAAAAGGAAGCTCAGCCTTATACGATTATGAGTTTGTGATTAAAGAGCTTTTGGAAGAGAAAAAGCACACTCTAAGTGAAGAACTTGAATCTTTGGCAGCCGATTTAAATCGCAGCGGCTCTGATGCTTTCAGCCGATTACAGGAATCACTCTCTTCAAATTCTACGACAGCGTGGGCTGAAAATGAGATAAAAAGTGTAATACAACTTAGAGCTTTGGCTTTTGATTCAGACAGGAGTGTCAGAGAAAGGGCATTTAAAGCAGAGTTAAAACTTTGGGAACAGGACAAAATAGCCTTTGCTGCCAGCTTAAACTCAGTTAAAGGAACAACTCTCACCCTAGACAAAAAACGCTCTTACAGCTCTCCTCTGGAACGTTCTGTCAAGCAAAGCAGAATTACAGAAGAGATTCTAAATGCCCTTATCTCAACTATTGAAGATAACAGGTCTGTTTTTGTTAAGTATCTGAAAGCCAAAGCTTATGCCCTAAATTTAGAGAAATTGGCCTTTTATGATCTTTTTGCCCCGGTGGGCAAATCTTCAAAGAGATATTCTTACCAGGAGGCTCAAGAATTTATCATCAAAAACTTCTCCGATTTTCATAAAGATCTCGGGGAGTTTGCCAAAATGGCTTTTGAGAAGAATTGGATTGACAGTGAAAGCAGAGTCGCTAAAGTGGGAGGAGCCTATTGTACAAGTTTTCCCCTCAGAAAAGAGATTAGAATTTTAGCTAACTACGACTACTCTTACGACTCGGTTTCAACAATAGCCCATGAACTGGGTCACGGTTATCACGATTATGTAACGAACAAATTACCGGCATTATTGCGCTCTTATCCGGTGACATTGGCTGAGACAGCCTCAATTTTCAGTCAGGTTATTGTTTTTAAAGGTGCTTTAAAAGAAGCAACTCAGAGTGAAAAGATAACCCTGATTGAGAGTTTTTTACAGGACGCTACCCAAACATGTATAGATATCCTCAGTCGCTACTACTTTGAAAAAACTGTTTTTGAAAAAAGAGAGGAGGGGGAACTTTCTCCAAATCAATTTTGTGAGATTATGAAGCAGGCTCAAAAAGAGGCCTATCGAGAGGGTCTTGATGAGAATGCTCTGCATCCCTATATGTGGGCTGTTAAAGGGCACTACTATCGCAGTGACCTCTCTTTTTATAATTACCCGTATGCTTTTGGTCTCCTTTTTGGCTTGGGGGTATTTAATCTTAGGGAGAGTTATAATGGAGACTTTGCTCAGCTTTATGACTCTTTGTTGTATAAAACAGGGCAACTCAATGCCAATGATGTTGCACTGTCTGTTAATTTAGAGATCTCCAAAAAACAGTTTTGGCAACAGGGGATTGATCTAATAGCCTCATATGTTGATGAGTTTGTTACCTTAGTTGGTTATGTGGGTGCCTAAAGATGATTGTAGAGTTAAAAACCGAGAAATTAATCAATAACGCCCTGGCATTGGCAACGTATAACAATAGGAGAGTTTTAGTCAGCACAGCGTTGGCTGATGAAATTATCATTGCTGAAATAGAGAATGCAAAAAAAGATTACTACACTGCAAGTACACTTAAAGTTATTAAACCGTCTGCTGAAAGAGTAGAAGCGCCTTGCCCCTATTGGGGTATTTGTGGGGGGTGCAATTTACAACACCTCTCTCATAAAGGGCAAATTGAGTCCAAAGAGGCTATTGCAAAAGAGAACTTTAAAAGAATCGGCAAGATTGAAATAAATGAGATTGATACATTTTCGGATGAGAATAGTTACTCCTACCGAAACAGAGTCAGATTTCACGTTGATTATAAAAAGGGAGAAGTCGGTTTTTTAAAACAAAAAAGCAAAGAACTAATCCCGATAGAGAAGTGTCTGATTCTCAATGATAAACTAAACGAGCTTTTAAATGAGAAAAAAGAAGTAGTGCTTAAAGAAGCACACAACCTCAAAAAAAATGAAATCTCTGCCATCGCCAATGAAAAAGAATTTACCATTAACCAAGAGCCGATTGCTTTTAATATTTTGGGTAAAAATATTTGGGTAAATGCTTCTCTCTTTTTTCAGCAAAACCGATTCTTGTTAGAACCTATGGTCAACTATGTAAGTGGCAATGTCATTGGCGAGAGGATTGTTGAACTTTATGGGGGAGTGGGAACCTTCAGTGCTTTTTGTGAGGGCAACGAGAGATTTACTGTAACGGTAGAGTGGAATAAAAAAGCCTCTGCGATGGCCAAAAAGAATCTTAGTTATACGAAGTTCATAACCGATAGTGTGGAGAATTGGGCAAAAGGGGTTAAGCCAAACTCTTTTGATACAGTTGTTGTAGACCCGCCCCGTAGCGGATTAAGCAGTGAAGCAATTATGGCTATTTTAAAAATAAAACCAAGAAAGATTATTTATACCTCCTGTGATACAGTTACTTTAAGCAGGGACAGCAGCCTATTGTTACAAGGCGGCTACAAACTTCAAAACCTTTCGCTGTTTGATTTATATCCCCAAACCAGCCACATAGAAGCGGTGGCATTGATGTCAAAAACTGAAACATAAAGTTTTCAAACTAAAGCAAACAAGCATTTGATACAAGGTGCAAGCCGGAAGAAAAATAATCACAATATTTTAGAAAGTGGATGTTTGATTTTTTTGGAAGTTGCTGGCCATGGTGTAAAAGAGAGTTGCCAAAGACGATAGAATTAATTCGCCAAAGTTTATAGTGTATGGTTGCCAAAGTTTATAGTTTGATGCATGCTATAAAAGGGTGATAAGTATGATCGAAAATTATTTAAGGCGTATTTCCGACAATAAGCTGCAACTTCTTCTTTGCGCTATGGGAGCGGTGCTGATAGAAGGCCCTAAGTGGTGTGGTAAAACAAGTTCGGCAGAACAGGTTGCCCAAAGTGTTTTATATATGCAGGATCCAGATACAGCCAAGGCCAACAAGCTGATGGCACAAACCAAGCCTTCATTGCTTCTTGAAGGCCAAACGCCTCGCTTATTGGACGAATGGCAGGTTGCACCGGAGCTTTGGAATGCGGTTAGATTTGCTGTTGACAAACGGCATGCAAAAGGTCAGTTTATTCTAACAGGGTCTGTTATTCCGACACGAACGGACGATATGCATACTGGCACGGGTCGCATTGCAAGAATGAAAATGCGAACCATGTCTTTATATGAATCAGGAGATTCAACAGGGGAAATATCATTAGGAGCGCTCTTTGACGGAACCAATAATATGGAAGGGCACTCGGGGCTAACTATTGAAAAATTGGCATTTGTAATCAATCGCGGCGGTTGGCCCGTAGTCGCACAGGAGACGAATGAAAAAATAGCCTTGACTATTGCCGCCGATTATGTGGAAGCCGTAGCAAACGAGGATATATCCAAAGCCGATGGAATTGAAAAGAATCCGGACAGAGTAAAAGCACTATTGCGCTCAATTTCACGCAATATTTCAAGTGAAGCACGTACAAGCACCATCTTAAGCGACCTTGCATCTAACGACGAATCGCTGTCACATACTACCGTTGACCAGTATGTTGCGGCTTTAAAGAAAATATTTGTGATTGAAGACCTGCCCGCCTGGAGTGTAAAGCTTCGCTCAAAGACGGCCATCCGAACTACTGCCAAACGTCATTTTGTTGACCCGTCCATTGCTGCGGCATCTCTACGTGCGACACCGAAACGCTTGCTTGCGGATTTTAACACCTTTGGGTTTTTGTTTGAATCTCTGTGCATCCGCGATTTGCGCGTGTACGCAGAAAGTATTGATGGCAATGTGTATCATTACCGCGACAAGAGCGGGCTTGAGGTAGATGCTATAATCCAACTTGCTGACGGTCGCTGGGGTGCCGCCGAAGTAAAAATGGGGGCGGGGGAAATTGAAGATGCCGCCGAAAATTTACTGAAGCTTCGACAAGTCATTGATACTGAAAAAATGAATCAGCCTTCATTTCTGATGGTTCTTACAGGGACGGAATACGCCTTTCAATTGAAAAACGGGGTCTGGGTAGTTCCGATTGGATGCCTAAAAGATTGAAATACTTTTCTTTAAGTTCCTTTACTTAAATCATTTAGAGTTAAATAAATTTCAACAATAAGCCTAAGTAACGATTCAGAGGAATCGTGGCTACAAGAGTCAGAATTAGAATAAATAATAATTCCGCATTGGGATCTCAACTTTTCGCCAACTACGAAATAAAATCACAGGTGCAGATGGCGCAATGGGCGATTAAGCTGGCAAAACATATTCCAGAGTTTATAAACTACGGAAGCAGCAACCAACGAACGCAATTGGCAACTTAAGATGCTTAGTAATGTATAATTGAAGATAAGATAAGTAGCGCAATTTTTTTACGCAGAAAAAATAGCCTGCATGTTTATGATATGTTACCTAATTATAAATTTGGGTAAAAACGGGTTCTAAAATTTCAAAAAGAATATTTTGGACAGTCATAATGACCTCTAAACACACATAGAAGCGTGGCATTGATATTGAGGGTGGAGAAGTAGGAATAAGAACTGTGTTCCCAGATTCACAGTCGTAGAAGTAGCTACATTTTAATAGTCAAATAACAATCATTGACTGGTTAACTGTAATAGGCTATTTTTTTAATAAACATCCGCAAAATATAAATATTTGCGGACTGTTATTAAAAAAAAGAGGTTCGAGAATATGTATAGCAGACAAGATTGTCTTAAGAAATACTGTTCGGATTATTTTGTCCAGAAACGGTTGGTCGAAGGTAGTCTTTACCGTATTGATAAGAATGTCTACTCAGAAAAATCATATGTGCCAGAACTTGCGATTATGGCATTCAAATATCCCCAAGCAGTGGTGACAATGAAAACGGCATTTCATCTTTATAATCTGACAGATGTAATTATGGATGTCTACGATTTTGCAACTGAACGTGATGCAGCCAAGATTTCTGACAGACGAATCGAACAGTATTTTATTCCTCACGAATTGTTTCCTCTTGGAATCCAAAAATTTGAATATAAGGGATATAATCTCTCGATATACAGTAAAGAGAGAATGCTGGTAGAACTTATAAGATACAGTAGTAAACTCCCCTATGATTATTACAAAGAAATAATACTTAACTATAGGAAAATAATACCATCGCTCAATATTCAGGAGATACAGGAATATGCCGTAGTAGCTCCAAAAAGCAATATGATATTAAAAATATTACAGAAGGAGGTGCTTTGATGGATGATATTCAAGCACTTGCAGCAACAGTACAGAAAAGTGGCTATTCTGAAATGAATATCATGGAAAGAGGGTACATATTGTCATAAGCGATGACACTGGACATTCTTTTAGAAGCAAAATAGACCTTGGAGTTCATAAAAATATAAAGATTGAGCAGGATGAATATTGCTTTGATATCTGTATGGATGATATTGGGGCAAGCCTTTTGATTAATTCCAGGGAACAGATATTTACAGAAAAGCTTCATTCTTTGTTAAAGTTTGGCTCACTTTCTACTAGATATAAAGATATATTTGATATGTGCTATTTGTTAGACTATGTCGATTCTGATAGGCTACTAAAGTGTATCACTACATTTATCTTAGAAGATAAAGATATGTGGGAAAATGATATGGATGCAGTACGCACTAGAATATCAAAGACTTTTACCAATCGAATGTATAAGCGAAATGCAGAGCGGTCAGGAAAATCCAACTGGGTAGGAATAAACATAAATGAGGCGTTCAAAAAGATAGAAGATTTCTTGAGGACTTTGTAAACCAGCCATATGATTTCGATTGATAAATTCTCTCGCTGGACAATTACGATATGCCTCCTTTAGTCCACCAATGTAGTGTGTTGATATTAGAGCATGCCATGGTTGCTTTAGATTATACTATTAAGGTAATGAATTTTATGTTTCTCTTAAAAAGAGCATCATTGGATATCTTTCCCAAAATGGATTTTCAAAATTTAAAAAAAT
>JBAYOE010000097.1:0-5883 GCA_041678405.1 Sphaerochaetaceae bacterium
ACCCCTCTGAAAAATCGGCAGACAAAGACCTGCCATTGGCAGACAGTGGAAATTTACCCACTACAATGTCGTATTTTTTTGTAGCAGCAGCCTCTTTTTCGGTCATTCCAACCGATGCAATTTCCAAGTCAGAGTAAACTACTGAAGGTACTATGTCCAGCCTGATTTTTTGCTTGGGAGTCTTTAAAAGACCCAAATCAACACAGATGTTATGAGCAACTGCTTCTCCCATATGATAAGCTACATGGGCTAACATGTTAAGACCTGTAACATCACCACCACCATAGATGTTATCAACACTTGTTACACCATACTCGTTAATAACGAGCCGATTTTTATCCGTTTTAATCTTAAATTCATCTGTTAGTGGGGATAGGTTAGCTTTTCTTTTAACAGCAAGCAAAATTAAATCACTGTTTAAACTTTTACCGTTGCTTAGTGAAAGAGTTGCTTCATCTGTGTGGGTTTCTATTTTAGTAACTGTGGTAGAAGTGTAAACAGTGACTTTGTTTTTCTTTAAGCCTTTGCTTAGTACTTCAACTTGTTCCTCATCAAAGCCATTTAAGAGTGAGGGAAGAGCCTCTATAACAGTTACTTCTGAACCAAAAGAGCTAAAGATTGAAGCAAATTCGACTCCGATGACCCCACCGCCAATTATAGCAAGTTTTTTTGGCAGATATTCCAAATCTAAAATCTTTTCACTGTCAACTACAAAAGGTGAATCAAGCCCTTCAATGGGAACTGTTGCAGAAACAGAGCCTGATGCGATTAAAATATTTTTAGTCTCTATAACAGTTCCATCTTCCAGTTTGACTAAGTTTTTGCCGATAATTGTTGCCTTTTGATTAACAGTTTCTACTTTAGCTTGATTAAGAAGAAATTCAACTCCCTTCACTAGTCTTTTGACGGTTTTATCTTTCCCCTTGACAGCTTTTTTCATGTCGATTGTGAAAGAGGGGTCAGTTATTTCAATGCCCCGGGAGGCACCATTGCGCAAAGCAGAGATTGTGTGGACACTTTGGACAAAATATTTTGTTGGAATACACCCTATATTCAAACAGGTTCCTCCAACTTGTTTCTTTTCTGCAAGGAGAACACTGGCACCTAGCCGTGCTGCTTTAATTGCACCGATATAGCCGGCCGGTCCTCCTCCAATTACAACAATATCTTTTTTTATGTTACTCATTTAAAGCCTCAAATTAAAAGTCTCAGCGGGTTTTCTAAGAAGTCGACTAAGGTCAGTAAGAATTGAGATGCTTCAGCCCCGTCAACTATGCGATGATCAAAAGTCAAACTGAGTCTCATTACACTCTTCTCTCTGACATTACCGTCAACTAAAGCTAAAACTTTTTCAATTGTGTTTACCCCAAGGATTGCAGCCTCCGGTGGGTTAATAATAGGGGTAAATGAGGTAATTTTATACATTCCTACATTAGAGATGGAGAAGGTTGAGCCGCTCAGCTCTTCAAGGGCCAGTTTTCCTTCACGTGCACGCACTATTAAGTCTTTTGTTACAGAGTTAATGGATGCCAAAGTGTGGGTGTTGGTGTTTTTTATATGTGGGACAACTAATCCTCTGTCAGTCGCTACGGCAACCCCGATGTTTATTTCACCTTTTTCAATTATTGCATGGTTGTCAAAAACTGAATTTAGACGGCGATGAAGCTCTAAAGCCCTGGCGGTAGCTAAAATAATAAAATCGTTTATTGAGGATTTAATACCGCTCTGTTCAAAAATTTCTTCTCTCAGAGCCAATAGATTATCCATTTTAACACTAATATCTTCAGTTACCTGTGGGATTGTTAAAACACTTTCCAGCATTCTTTTGCCGGTAATTTTTTGGATATTGGTAAGCGCAACACGTCTGTCTTCGGTAGCTGTTGTCACTCTTTGTAAATCACGAACATAAATTTTCTTTTGGTATCCGGAGCCTTCAATTTCTGCTAAGTCTATACTTTGATCAGAAGCAACTTTCTTTGCCAGCGCGGTTGCTTTAATTTCGCCGGCAAGAACATCATTTTTAACAATCTCCCCCCACTTTCCGGTTGGCTTGATTGTTGCTAAATCAATTCCTTTTTCAGAAGCAACAGTTTTGGCTGCCGGTGTTGCGGCAATTTTAGTTGAAGAAGAACTTATAGTTATTGGAAGCTTAACTTCTTCTTGAAGCACTTCTTTGACTTCTTCTTTTTTGGCAGTTCCTTCGGCAGCTGGAATTGCTTCTCCTTTTTTGCCTATCCAAGCAATAGGAAGGGTGACAGGAACAGTGGTGCCGTCGGAATAGAGTAATTTTAAAACTGTTCCGGTTAAATCACTTTCAAGATCCATGGTTGTTTTATCAGTCTCAATTTGGGCAATTACATCACCTTCTTTGATTTGATCACCCTCTTTAACGAACCACTCAATGATAACCCCTTCTTCCATAGCCATGCCGGATTTTGGCATAATAATTGGTTCAGCCATCGGATCCTCCTCCTACAATAATTCTCTGATAGCGGCAGTTATCTTCTCTTCTGTCGGGACAACTTGAGCTTCTAGATTTGGGTTATAAGGAATTGGTACATCCAGTCCACAGATTCTTTTTACCGGAGCATCTAAATAGAAAAAAGCATCGCTTTCAACAATAGTGCTCACTAATTCCCCGCCGTAACCGCCGGTTTTAACGGCTTCATGGACAACTAAAACCCGACCTGTTTTTTTAGCGGAGTTTATTAGAGTCTCTTTATCCAGAGGAGTAAGGGTTCTGATATCGATAACTTCGATATCGGCTTCATTGTTGGCAGCAAATTTTTCGGCGACAACAAGTGAACGGTCAACCATACGTCCGTAAGTAATAATTGTTAAATCTTTTCCTTCTCTTTTAACGTCGGCGACTCCTAACGGAACAATATAATCGTCTCCGATTTCAGGAACCGGCCCTTTAACTCTGTAAAGGAGTTTTTGTTCTATGAAGACTACAGGATTATTGTCCCGAATAGCGGCTTTTAAAAGTCCTTTAGCATCGTAAGGATTTGACGGAATTACTACTTTTAAACCGGGAACATGGGTAAGCCAGGCTTCAATACTCTGGCTGTGTTGGGCTGCCGCTCCTGTACCGGAACCACCCGGTGTTCTAAGTACCATCGGTACCATTCCCTGACCGCCAAATTGGAAGCGGTTTTTAGCTGCTTGGTTAACTAAAGGTTCCATAGCGAGGGTTAAAAAATCACTGAACATTATCTCGACAATCGGTCTTAAGCCTGTCATGGCAGCTCCGGCTGCGGCACCTGTAATTGCTAATTCAGATATAGGGGTATCTAAAACACGCTCTGGCCCAAACTCTTCAAACATCCCTCGGGAAACTCCAAAAGCACCCCCATAAATTCCAATATCTTCACCTATAAAAATAATGGAATCATCTATTCTCATCTCTTCACTCATAGCCTCGTTTATAGCTTGAGCATATGTAATTTCACGCATTTAAGTTCTCCTTAATTTAGGCATATAAATCATCAAAGATGTTTTCAATTTTTGGTTCGGGACTGTTTTCTGCAAACTCTAAAGCTTTTTTAACTTCTTCTATAGCTTTTTGTTGCAGAGCTTCAATCTCTTTTTCGGTGAAAATATTATTCTCTAACAGATATTCACGATGTCGTTTAATGGGACATTTTTCTTTCCAATATTCTACTTCATCTTTCTTGCGGTAAACCTGAGCATCACTTTTTGAGTGACCCATCCACCGATATGTGTTTAATACCATCAGCATTGGACCGTTTTTCTTAACATACTCTTTAGCCTTTTTGGTCTCCTCATAGATGGTAATAACATCATTGCCGTCTAATGTAATTCCTTTCATTCCGTAGCTCTTTGCCCTAATTGAGATATCGTCAATGTTCATTGATTCATTAACATGCATAGACATCCCATAGAGGTTGTTGGTACAAACATAAATTATGGGCAATTTCCAAACTGAAGCTAAATTAAGTGATTCGTGAAAAGCTCCTTCATTAACGGCTCCGTCACCAAAGTAACAGGCTGTAACGTTTTCGCTCTTGCGATACTTTTGCGATAAAGCAGCCCCGGTTGCAATTGAAATACCACCGGCTACAATTCCGTTAGCACCCAAAGAGCCGACAGAGAAATCGGCTATATGCATACAGCCCCCTTTCCCTTTGCAGTAGCCTGTCTCTTTGCCTAAAAATTCAGCCATCATACGGTTTATATCCATATTCTTGCCGATGCCTTGGTTGTGGCCACGGTGTGTTTGAGTAATAAGATCTTCTTTATCGAGGGCTGATGAAACTCCAACTCCGGTTGCCTCTTCCCCGATACAGAAATGGGCAGTTCCATGAACTTTGCCCTGTGTGAAGAGTTTGGCTGCCGTTAGCTCAAATTCCCGGGTAAGTAACATCTTGTAAAAGAGTTCTTTCTGTACCTCTTTAGCTAAAGCCATACTGCTACCTCCTAACTAAAATTAACAAATTTATACCTGTCACAAGTATAATATTAAAAGGAGTTATCTGTCAAATGTAAAGAAAATATTTTAAAACTTCACATTTGTAAAGGAAAAGAGACAGTTGTAAGGTTTGCAAAGTGTTTTTTGTTCTAAAGGCGTTTTACGCTGGAGCGACTGATAAGGGTTCCATCGACTAAGGTCTTTACCGACTTCTGATAACCGTTTTGTGCTCCTTTTAAACTGATGAGAATATTAAGGGCGTGCAGGGCAATACACTCTTTATAGACATCAATTGTTGTTAAAGGGGGATTGGACATCTCACTCATCGGTAGATTATCAAAACCGACTATCGATAAATCCTCGGGAACTCTTATCGACTTTTCTCCGAAAGCTTTCAAACAACCCAATGCCATAATATCGTTGGTTGCAAAAAAAGCTGTCGGTAATTCAATGTTGCTGTTAAGATGATTCAGCATGTCATGGTAAGAACCGTCGTAAGTTGAATCAACATCAACTATATACAATGGGTTTATCGGTAAAGAGAGATCTTTCATAACTTTATAAAAAGCTTTTTCCCGCATATGAAAGTTCTGTGTTGAAACACTGGTTTTTATTAAACCTATCTTTTTATGCCCATATTCTTTTAAATGATTTAACGCCCGATAAACTGTGTCTGTATTATTCATATCGACAAAATGAGCCTTTAAATAATCAATATGGGTATCCATAAAAACAACATTGCTGTCAGTATTTTTCAAAATTTTAATATCATCTTCACTTAATTCAGTTCCGACAATCAGATAGCCTAAATTGGGTTTATTTTTATTCATTTCTTCGGCAATCGTAGCAATTTTGGTTTCAATAGGAAATGTTCCGACCTCAATTGTAATACCCTGTTGAAAAGCTATCTCATTTAAGCCCTCAATATAAGCATCGATAAAAGAGTTGTGACTGGCATTTATGGTATGCCCATGCCTGATTATTTTTAATACTTTAACGACAAAGCCTTTTAGTAAAACAGTCGGGGAGCTTCTTAAAGGAGTATATGTATATCCTAGTTCTTTTGCTGTTTTATAGATGAGTTCTCTTGTCTTTTGACTTACCCCTGGTTTGTTATTTAAAGCAAAAGAGACTGCAGAGATTGAAACCCCTGCTTTTGCGGCAATTTCCTTAATAGTAACTTTCATAATCAATTTTCCTTCTCATCTAAATAATAGAACTCATTTGTAAAAAACACAACTAAAATTTTAGTTAACTTTAGTAATTGATAACTAAAGTTTTCTAGAAACTTTTCTTGACAACCCAAATATTCAGTCTTAGAATGATAATCAGGTAGTAGTTGAAGCGGCCATTTGACTCGAATTTTGGATAATTTTTTAACATTTGTTTAGCAAGAATGGGTTGAGGTAGCATTTGTTAGACAAAAAATTGGTTGGGAATTTAGTTAAAAA
>JBAYOE010000098.1:0-5878 GCA_041678405.1 Sphaerochaetaceae bacterium
CTAAACCATTACAATGACCTATAAAATTAATCAACACCTGAAATAAAATTAACACTGCTTTAAAAAAAATAATAGCTTCTGGTTTTATGAATATATTGATTCTTAAATTGCTGCTTAATTAAATTAAGAGCTATAAAATATTATTTTTAATTTATAAGAAAAATAAGTTTCTAGTAAATAAGCTTAACTAAAGTTGAGCTAAATAATTATGTTATAAATATTTAAATAATTCACATAAATATTAATAGAAGATAAAAAGCTTAATAAAATTAAGTGATGAAAATTATTTGACATCTGAAATTTTCTATCCTAGAATATAATCAGCCTAAGTTACTTGTTTGAATTTCTTTTTTTTAGAACTAATTCGGTTCATTAGTTTTTGGTCTGTAGCAAATTTAAATAGAAGAAAAATGAGAGGTTAATATTTCTATTGATTATTTTGCTATTTAGAAAAAAGGGAGGATAAGTATGAAATTAAAAAAAATTGTAAGTGTTCTTTTGATTTTTGTTCTGTGTATTGCCTTCGTTTCAGCTGGCGCACAAAAGGAGAAAGTTGAGAAACCTGATGGACCTACTCTTAAAATCGGTGTATTAGGGGTCATGAGTGGAGCAGGAGCATCTTGGGGTTTAGTTACTAAGTACTCAACAGAAGCTATTGCTGAAATGTACAATCGAGAAGGCGGATTTGAAATTGATGGTGTTAAGTATCGAATTGAAGTTATTACAGAGGATACCCGAATGGACGCAAGGGTATCCCGAACAGCAATGGAAAAACTAATTCACCAAGATAAAATCAAATACATTGTTGGGACTAACATAGATGATACAACAGCCAGTGCACAACCTGTTTTAGAAGCTGGCGGGGGCATGAATGTCTCTTATGGGTTTCATAAAGATCTTTTTAAAGCACCCCACTATAATACTTTCTTAGGGATGCCGACACCTTATAACAGCGCTCCAATAATCTATGACTACACTATGAAAACATACGGTGTTAAAACAATTTCTTTTGTTGCCCGTAATGATTCTGACTCACTGTTTGACAGAGACGAAGGAGTTGAGGCAGCACGGAACCTGGGATTAAGAATTTTGTCTCATACTGAGACTTATGAACCAGGTACTACCGATTTTTATCCTATCATTACCAGAATTGTCAGAATGAATCCCGATCAAATAGTATTATCGGGAGTTGCTCCGGGAGATGCTCCTTTAATAATTAAAGTTGCCAGAGAGCTAGGATTTAAAGGAGTTATTTCAACCGAAACAGGTCAAGATGCAATTATTCTTAGTGAAATTGCCGGAAACTATGCCAACGGATTCCTTTCTATCGGATCTGCAAGCAGTCCAGAATTTGCCAGTGATTTTATGAATGACTATATGAAAATATACAGTAGGATTGCCGGCGAATGGAATGATGAAGCAGGGACAAAAGCTTATGCACTTTATATGATTTTGCAAACCTTAAAGATAGCCGGATCTAAAGCCATAGATGATGTTGAAGTATTCAAAGCAGCAGTACCTAATGTTAAAATTCAAAACCCGTTTGTGAACAGAGATGTATCGTTGTCCTATATCGGAAGTGAGATTCTTGGTCATCCCAGACAGCTTGGAGTTCCTTTGGTGGTCAACGAGTATAGAAATGGCTCACTTGAGACCATAATATTTGAAACAGAATATTAAGATCTTTTAGTTTTATGAGACTGTGGGTTATCCCGCAGTCTCTATTTATTATTTAATTTAACAAAAGGATAAATTGATGAGCCAGATTATAATTAATGGCATAATGTTAGGAATGAGTTATTCATTGATTGCCTTGGGATTAACTTTGGTCTTTGGAATAATGAATATAGTCAATTTTGCCCATGGCCAAATGTATATGCTAGGTGGATTTATAATTTATTATGTTTATGCTCAGTGGGGTTTAAACTTTTTTGTAGCCCTCCTTTTTGCTGCATTACTTCTTGGAGTTATCGGCCTTGTTTTTGAAAAAGCTTTTTTTAGAAGATTTCTGCGGGAGTCAAGAAGACCTGAAAGCAGTATGTTGCTTGCTATCGGAACTGCAAAGCTTTTGGAAAGTGTAGCTTTAATTTTATTTGGTGAAAAACATAGAGGAGTTACCCCTTTTATTACCGGAGTTGTCTCCTTTATGGGTGCTTACATCCCAAAAATTAAATTATTTATTTTTATTATGTCTTTTATACTGATACTAGGGCTTTTGATTTTTATAAAGAAAACTAGTTTTGGTTTGGCATTGTTGGCCATTGTACAAGACAAAGAAGTTACAAAGCTTATGGGAGTTGATACCAACAGACTGTCAATGATTGGTTTTGCAATTGGAGCCGCATTAGCTGGAATATCTGGAGGGTTACTTACACTCAGTTTCCCAATATATGCAGGAATGGGAAGCGATATTTCCATTAAAAGTTTTATAATGATAATGATTGGAGGAGCAGGAGTTGTCCCAGGGGCTATAGTCGGTGGATTTATTCTGGGAATGCTTGAATCCTTTGGATATGGCTTTATCCCAGGCTCTGCTACATATCTACTCATTTTCTTATTGGTAATATTGTTACTTATTTTTAAACCATTGGGAATAATGGGTAAACCTGGGTATTAAAAACAACACTGAAAGTAGGGTAACGAAGAAATGCATAAAACATATAAAAATTCTTATAAATTGTATTTTGCAATAATTGTTTTTGTGGTTTATCTAATAATTGTACCGCTGGCATTCAGAAATAATAACTACCTCTTAAACGTTATAATTACTTCATCAATACTTAGTATAATTAGTTTGGGGGTGTGGTTGGTATTTGCAATCGGCAGAATCAACATAGGGCAAGGAGCTTTTGCTTTGATTGGCGGATACACATCTGCGATACTATTAACGAAAACGGGAATCTCTTTTTGGTTAGCTCTCCCGTTATCAGGAATTTTAGCGGGTTTAATAGGATATTTGATTGGCAGGCCAATACTTCGCCTTAAGGGAGTATATTTTGACATGTTGACTCTCTGTATGACTCAATTTGCTACTTTGGCAATGTTAAATATGACAAAATTAACTTCCGGAGCCAGAGGGATAATTAATATACCCCTGCCCAAAGCCTTAAAGATTGCCGGCATTACTGTTATTCCTCAATTTACACCGGGAAATTATATTCCTTTTTATTATCTGACCGCTTTAATACTTATTTTCACTTTTTTTGCCTTGGTGCGCCTAAACAACAGTAGGGTGGGCAGAGTCTTTAGCAGTTTAAGACAACACGAAGGCTTAACTGCAAGTATTGGAATTGATGTTGTTAAATATAGACTTCTGGCATACACAATTTGCTGTTTTTTAGGCGGATTAGGTGGATCTCTCTTCGTAGTCTATACACAAAGTATTTTCCCCACAACATTTAAGGTTGCGGATTCTGTAAACTTCATGCTTTATTGTTTTTTTGGCGGCTTGGAGTACCTGTTTGGGCCAATATTGGGATCATTTTTATTGACGATAAGTTTCGAATATTTACGGGTGATCCAAAAATATCAAGAAGCTATTTATGCAGTTCTCTTGATATTAATGATGCTGTTCCTTCCTAACGGGTTGTTGAGTATAAGAATCGGTCAATTACACGATAAAACAAAACTATTTATCTCAAAAAATAAGAAAAAAGTTGAGATGTAGTTTTAAAATGTAGAGGAAACAAATGGGTATACTTGAACTGGAAAACCTATCAAAAAACTTTGGTGGTCTTAAGGCAGTTAATAATTTTAATCTGACCGTTGAAAAAGGATGTATCTACGGACTAATCGGCCCCAACGGTGCAGGCAAAAGTACTGTCTTTAACTTAGTAAGCGGCTTTATTCCAACAACAAGCGGTAATGTAATTTTTAACGGCCAAAATATAGTGGGAATGAAACCGAATAAAATTGCAAAATTGGGTCTGATTCGTACTTTCCAAGAGCCAACAATTTATAAAGAATTTAGCGTAACTGAAAATATCGAAGTTGCCCATTATTTGCATCACGAGGCAAATGACTTTGGGCACTTTTTGAACACCGAAAAAGCTAAAAAAGATAATGAAGTTGCCAGATCTCATACACATAAACTAATAGATAGTTTGGGCTTAACAAAATTTAGTGACTTATTAGTGGAAAACCTTCCTTATGGCCAATTGCGTTTAGTACAATTTGCCCTTTGCAGTTCCGGCAATCCGACACTGTTTCTTTTAGATGAGCCATTTACTGGAATGAATTTAGAAGAGATAGACGCATTTAGTAAGTTGGTGCTTTTGTTAAGGGACAATGGAGCTACCATCATAATAATTGAGCACAACATGAAAGTTGTCATGGATTTATGTGAGAAAATTACTGTTTTAAACTTTGGGGAAAAGATAGCTGAAGGGACTCCCAATGAAATACAATCAAATGCTCTTGTTATTGAAGCATATCTTGGTAGTGATACTACTTTCTAATATCAGGAAAGGGGAAGAATATGTCTTACTTTGAAATTAATAACGTTTGTGTTTACTACAACAAAATCCAGGCGCTGAATAACGTTTCATTTGTTATAGAGAAAGGGCAGGTAGTAACTTTAATAGGGGGTAATGGAGCCGGAAAAAGTACCTTGCTAAAAGCAATAAGCGGACTTAAAAGACCCAGTACCGGAATAATAAAATTCAAAGGCGAGGAAATTCAGGATTTACCGACTAATGAGATAGTAAATAAAGGAATAATACAAGTACCGGAAGGGCGCCATATATATCCTTACTTAACTGTTAAAGAAAATTTACTAATGGGAGCCTACAGCCGCAAAGATAGAAAAGCTATTAGTAACGATATCGAACAAATCTGTGTAAATTTCCCAATAATTAAAGAGAGGCTTAAACAGCAAGGGGGCAGCCTAAGCGGAGGGGAGCAACAACAAGTTGTTATTGCAAGGGCTTTAATGGCAAAACCGGAACTGCTTCTTTTAGATGAACCTTCAATTGGGCTTTCACCTTTTTTGGTCAAAGAGATTGGAGGGATTATTAGACGAATAAATGAAGAAAACCACATAACAGTATTATTAGTTGAGCAGAATGCGCAACTGGCTTTAAAAACGTCACATTATGGGTACGTTTTAGAGAATGGTAAAGTAGTCTTAGAAGATAGTTCTTCTAACTTATTAAAAAATACAGAGGTTAAGAAAATTTATCTTGGAGAAATTTAAATTGTAAAATAGACGTGGAGGCTAACATATGGAAAATATTGATTATCTAATACGGGGAGGCATAGTTGTAAATTCTAACTTTGAAAAACAAGCAGATGTCGCAATCCAAGGTGAAAAAATCGTTGCTGTTACAGAACCTAATACTATCAAAAATGCAAAAGAAATAATTGATGCCAGTGGTTGTTACGTATTACCGGGTGCTATTGATACCCATACCCATTTTGAAGAACCATTTCAAGGATGTGTCCCCAATGAGGATTGGGGAGCAGGAACCAGAGCTGCTTGTATAGGGGGTACTACTTTTGTTTTCAACTTTGTTATTCAATCTGAAAATCTCTCCTTAACAGAGGATATCGCTAATCACAAAGCAAGAGCCTCAGCTCTCTCATATATCGATTTTAATTTTCATGGGGTATTTACAAATTTAAAAGATATGGAGAGTAATTTAAAAGAGATTGAGGGAATCATTGATGGGGGAGTCTCTTCTTTTAAAGAATTTATGATTTATACAGAAGAGGGTCTTGCTGTTGATGATTGGAATTTAATGTTGATAATGAAAGAAATTACCAAGAGAGGCGGAATTCTTGGCGTACATGCAGAAAACTGCAGCATAGGTGAAAACCTCACTAAAGCAATAGCCGCAAGTGGAAAAATTGATGCAAAATATTGGCCGTTGGCTAAACC
>JBAYOE010000099.1:0-5869 GCA_041678405.1 Sphaerochaetaceae bacterium
CTCCAGCGGTGCTTACAATGGATTATTTCATGTCTTAGGTGGAGCTCTTTCCCCTTTAGACGGAATCGGACCTGATAAATTAGACTTTACAAAACTCCTTAAAAGGATAAAAGAAGGTTCTTTCACCGAAATAATAATCGCCACTAACCCAACCGAAGAGGGTGATACCACCGCTATGTATCTGCGTCATCTTCTTAAAGGGAGCTCTCTTTCAATTACCCGTTTGGCATCCGGTCTTCCGATTGGAGGTGATTTGGAATATGCCGATCGGCTCACTCTGGCCAGGTCTTTAAGAGGGCGAATAGATTTTAAAGGTGATTCTTAATAGTCTCAAAAGACTCTTGGATTGCTCTGAAGCGTTCTGTGGCAAAAACGGTAAACTCCTCGGGTAACCCTTTTGAGGCAATCGTGTCGGGATGAAAATCGAAGCTTAATTTACGATAGGCTTTTTTAGCCTCCTCTAAGGTTGCTCCTTCTTGTAAACCCAATGTTGCATAAGCTTTTTTAAGGGTCTCTGAAGAACCGCTGTATCGGTCTATGATTGTTTTCAGATGTGCTTCACTGATTCTAAAGAGATTTGCACTGTAGTAGATTAGCCGTTTTTCACCCTCGCTCATTCGATTGTCGGCTAAAGCAACTCTGACTAGGATGTCAATCATCAGCTCCAAAAGGGAACTATCATGCGAAAAATTCTCATAAAACTGATTTGCAAATGCTTCAAAGCCGATATTTTCCGTTAAGGCAACATTAAAAATCCGCAAAGCAATCTCTTTCTCTTCGCCGCTGAGTTTTAAGTCGTTGTCGATAAAAGAGGAGACTACTTCCCGTTCTTCGGGTAGAAGTCTCCCATCGGCTATAGCCATTTGAGCCAACATTGAAAATGTGGCAATAAAAAAGGCCATCTCTTTTGTTTGATGCTCAGTCGGTCCCCTTGAAGTAAAAGAAAAGCTTTTAGTTGCATCAAAGAGATTTCCCAAAGCTAGGCCGCCAATCATCCCTAAAGGGCCACCAAGAAAATAACCGATGGCTCCTCCTATAATCTTTCCTTTCCACTTTTTCATAATCTTAAAGTTTATCAATTAACATAGAACACTTCCCACTGGGTATTGGGAGAGTCTTTTTCTTCTTGTCTGCCAGTATTTCGACGGTAAAATAGTAGAGTTTCTCCGACTCCAACCTTATTTCCCATCCCCTTGGCTGTTTGTTGCTCAAAATAGTTATCATGTTCCGCTTTAAAGAGAGTTTTTCAATCCCCATCACCTCTAGTGTTGCCATTGTCCAATCAACGGTTTTTCTTGGCAGGCTTATTGAAAGACCGATAATATCCTCAATCATTAAAGTTATCGTAATCAGTCCGACCATTGGTAAGAACCGTTTTTTTGGGAAATCGACTATTCCGCCCGATGTTGCGGCTCCTTCCTTAGACGGAAGATAGGCCTCCCAAACTTCTCCGTTCTCCTCTGTGTTGGGATGCAGAGTATCCAAAATAAAATAGAGGTGTCTGATTGCACACTCCCGCCCAAATTCAAAGCGCCCGTACTGCTCTAACCCTTTGACAACCATGTAGGTATTAAAAGGGATTACAGATCCCTGAAAGCCGTTACCCTCTTCCGAAAAATCGGGATCGTCTAAAGCTATTGTCGGGAAAGGATTTTCTGAGCCAAAGGAGTTGACATCGGTTAAATGGGCTATAAAACCATCACCCCGCTCTTCGTTGGGAATTTCAGCTAAAAGAGTCCAATAAGCTCCGATATGTTTCTTTTTGACTCTTTTCTCTTTTATATCGAGATCAAAATAGAACTGCTCCTGAGGATCCCACATCATTGAGTTTATTCTTGTCTTAAGAGAGAAATAGAGTCTTTTATATCTGAAACTCAGTTCCTTATCGTTTAGGATATCTCCGATAGCCGACATGTAAAGGGCACTGACTGCTAACTGCGCATTGAAATCAACAGGATAATAGGTCTGTTTCCTGTTTACATTTCCGCTAAGCTGAGCATTAACAGGAACCGAATAGAGTCCGTTTTCTCTTCTGAAGGTCTCTCTTAACCAATCAAAATAGCGTTCCAGCGGTTGCACAACCTCTTTGAGTCTCTTTTTGTTTCCGATTTTATGGTAAAAGCCGTGTTCCACAAAAGCAAAGAGGGGAACAGAGACCCCTTCGGGGTTTTGCGGATCGAAAACAACCTTTCCGTCCTCAACAGAGTAATCACTTCTGATAGCTCCTGAGTCTTCCTGCTTTGCATAGAAGAAGTCGATCATCGAAAAAGGGGAGTAGTTTTGATTGCTGTAAACCAAAAAGAGGGCTGCCATACAGCTGTTAAGTTGATTGAAGGATTTTTGTCCCGGATAACTGAGATAATTACCTACAAATCCATTCTCTTTTGTCCCTTGAGCCCAAAACTCATCTATCCAAACCCAGCTTTTATCGTAAATATCGACAAAATCTTGGTCGTAAAAGTGTACCGACGGTACTAAATCATTAATCAAGACCAGCTCCTCATACTGTCAATCCGCAAAAAATACAAATGAACGCACTATAAACAATACAACGAGTCCCCGCATTAGTCAAATAAGAGCTAAAATTTTCTTATCAATTTTAATTGCCCGGGATACATTTTTATCATAATTGAGCAACAGCCACGAGAAACCTCTTCTCCATCGGTGTGTATGGCCAGTGATTTTTCCCCTTTGGTGGAAATGGTAACTTCAGTATCTCTTTTCAACGTAAAAGCCTCGTACTTTAACTGCGTCCCCCTGATAAAACTGAGAGCATATCTAAAGATTGTCCTCTTTGCAATGGGCTTATTTGCATAAACAATGTCAAATTGTCCGTCATCAATCTCGCTCAGAGGAGCCATTAAAAACATACTCCCCATGCGCCTGCCGTTACAAACAGAGATCTGTTGGCTTTGGCAGTGTATTTCTTCTTTCGTGCCTCTAATTGTTATATCGATTGGTTTAGGGAAATTTTTAAGCACCTCGATAAAGCCGAGAATATAGCTTAAATGCCCGTTAACGTTTTTATAAGAGGAGGCGGCAAAGTTAACCATAGGCTCAAACCCAATTCCAACCCCGTTAACAAAACAACGTCCTTCTTCAAAAGCTCCTCCAAAGAGCTCCCCATAATCGGTAGCTACCCACTTTTTGGTAAGAATCAGCTCAATGGCCTTGTTTAAGTCAGTGGGGATTTTTGCGATATAGGCAAAATCGTTGCCCCTTCCAATCGGAAGGATACCCACACTGGGAATCTCTTCAAAACTAAAAGCCATCTCTTTGACCGCTCTGCTGATACCTTCGACTACTTCATTTACTGTTCCGTCACCACCGGCAGCAATGATTGTTTTATAGCCCTCTTTGGTTGCGTTATAAGCTAAAGATATTGCCTCTGTTTCTTTTGTTGTCTCTTTTAAAACAAAGGAAACCCCTTTTTCCGAAAGAATTTTCTCAATTTCACTTTTTTTCTTGGAAGCTTTTCCCTTAGCGGCATGGGGATTTAGTATAATAGAGAGAGAGGACTTGGTATCCATTGACAACCCTTTCACAGTTTTAATTTGGACAAATCTTACCCCATTTGTAGTCGTAATTCAATAGAATAAAGCTGTTTAACAAAGAGAGTATAAATGGTAAGCTCTCAAGCGATTTTCGGGAGAAGGGATGAAATTTTTAAGTACCTCTAAAAAAGTATTCTTTAAGCAGCTGCTGTTTCTTGCACTTCCTATAATGGCCCAAAACCTCCTTGTCTCTTCAGCTTCATTTGTAGATACACTGATGGTCGGTAAGGTGGGCGAATCTGCTCTGGCAGCCGTTGGACTAGCAAACCAACTCTTTTTTTTGATAGCTCTCTTTTACTTCGGAGTCAGCAGCGGTGCTGCTATTTTTATTGCCCAGTATTGGGGAGCTCAAGATAAAAAATCAATGCATAAGGTAATCGGTTTAGCCCTTATGATAAATCTTTTTGGTGCTTTGGCTGCAACGATAGCCTCTTTCTTCTTTCCCGAACTCCTTTTAGGGATCTTTACTAAAGATGAGACCGTCATTAGGATTGGCAGTGAATACTTAAAAGTTGTTGCAATAAGTTATCTGTTTAGTGCTGTTGTGATGATTTTCTCTACGGCTTTACGCAGTACCACCGATGCCCGTACTCCATTGTACATCTCAATTATCTCACTGTTTATAAACATAGGGTTCAACTACGTCTTAATTTTCGGAAAATTCGGGTTCCCCAGACTTGAGGTAAAAGGGGCTGCATTGGCTACCGCCATTGCCCGGGCAGCCGAGATGGTAATTCTTTTAATCATTATTTACCGAAATAAAAAAGGGGTTGCGGCTTCACTGAAAGAGTATCTCTCTTTTGATAAAACATTGGTAAAAACATATTTAACAGTTTGCCTGCCGGTAATTTTTAACGAGATTTTATGGTCGTTGGGGATGACTGCTTATAAGGTTGCATATGCAAAAATGGGGGTTGAGGTTATAGCTGCGGTTAACGTAATTGAGGCAATTCAATCGCTGTTCTTCGTTGTTCTGATGGGAACAAGCAATGCAACCGCAATAATGGTTGGGAACAAGATAGGCGAAAACAAAATTGCCGGTGCCCGACTGTATGCAAAAATGCTCCTCTTTATCTCTTTTGCCAGCGGGATTGTCCTTGGACTCTTCTTATTCTCGTTGGCAAAACTTTTAATCGTTCCGTTTAGCCTCAGCAGGGAAGTGGGATCTCTTACAGCCTCTTCACTAAGAACTATGAGCCTTTTAGTTCCTATCAAGGCCGTGAATATGGTTTTAATTGTAGGGTTGTTACGTTCCGGCGGCGATACCCGTTTTTCAATGTTTACCGAACTTTTTGGTGTTTGGTTAATCGGGGTTCCCTGTGCGTTTATCGGAGTTCTTGTTCTCTCCTTACCGCTTCATTTTTTATACCTATTTGTCGGCCTTGAGGAGCTCTTTAAGTTTTTTATCGGTCTATTTAGAATAAAGAGCAACAAATGGATTACAAGATTGGCATAAACTTCTAAAATAGAGCTGGTTTGTGTTACAGTTACTCAAAAGGAGTCACAGATGGAAGCAGTCAAAGATTTAAAAAATCAGAACCTCTGGAACTATTTTTATGAAATTACAAAAATTCCCAGGGAATCGGGAAATGAAAAACAGATAAGAAACTACTTAATCCAAGAGGCCCAAAAGCATAATTTCTCCTATGTTGTCGATAGAGGGGGAAATTTGATTATAAGGGCGGAGGCAACAAAAGGGTATGAGAACTACCCCTCTTTGGCTTTTCAAGGGCATATGGATATGGTATGTGTCAAAGATGATAAAGTTGAACATGACTTTACAAAAGATCCGATTGATATCTATCGTGACGGGGATTGGATAAAAGCCAAAGGGACAACGTTGGGAGCCGACAATGGGGTAGCAATAGCCCTTGTCTTAGATCTTTTCACCGATAAAGAGGCCCAACACGGTCCTTTGGAGGCAATTTTCACAGTCAGTGAAGAGACGGGTTTAGAGGGCGCATTCAACCTTGACCCATCGATGATAAAAAGCAAAAAAATGGTAAACCTTGACAGTGAAGAGGAGTCGGTTATCTATATCGGATGTGCCGGAGGGGTTGAGACAAGTGCCGAGATTCCCGTTGATGCTGTTGTTTTAGATAAAGACAGAGTAACTGTTGAAATTGAGGTGGGCAACCTTTTGGGAGGACACTCGGGTGGAGAAATTCATAAACAGAGAGGAAATGCCATCAGTATCATGGCAAGAATCTGCTACGATGTAATTAAAGAGATTCCCTTCAATCTTATCTCTATTGAGGGGGGAACAAAACGAAATGTTATTCCAAGCATCTGCAAAGCACTGCTTTGCTTCGATA
>JBAYOE010000100.1:0-5816 GCA_041678405.1 Sphaerochaetaceae bacterium
ACATTATTCTCCGATTCCCAATCGGCTACATACCGCTCTATTCGGCCGATGTTGACAGCCTTTTCAACACTCTTAAGAGATTTCCCTACTGTGCAGGTAAGCTGACATTGAGACTCTTGAGGACAAACTCTTCCGCAGATTGCCGGTAACATAGAGCTCTCTCTGATAACTGCCACAGAACCGGCAAAATCACCCTGTGCTGCTTTTTCAATAAATAGAGGAATATTAATACCAACGGGACAGCCTTGGATACAAGGGGCATTTTTACATTGAAGGCACCTTAGAGACTCCACTTTTACCTGGCTCTCGGTATAGCCAAGGGCTACTTCATTCATATTGGTAATGCGTTCTGCCGGGTCTTGGTTGGGCATATCCTGAATCGGAATTAGGAGACGGTCTTTTGGCTTCAGCTCGATATTTTCATATTTCTCAAGAGTTTTTTTTGCCTCATTTTCAATCACTTCAAGTTCTACTTTAGCCATTAAGCCTCTCCTTCTTTGATATCAAGCCCAATGTGGCATTTGTGGTGAGCTTCTTCTTCCTGTGGTTTGTATGTTCCCAAACGGGTCAACAGGTTATCCCAATCAACGGCATGTCCGTCAAACTCAGGACCGTCGACACAGGCAAATTTCGTCTTACCGTTAATATTTACCCGGCAACCCCCGCACATCCCGGTTCCGTCTATCATGATTGTGTTTAAAGAAACTATTGTTGGGATGTTAAATTCTTTAGTGGTCAGAGTACAAAATTTCATCATTATCGGAGGTCCGATAGCTACCACCAAATCGGGTTTCCAGTTTTCACAAAGCTCTTTCAAAGGCTCTGTTACCAGTGCTTTACGTCCATAACTGCCATCATCGGTAACAATAATCAGCTCGTCAGCTATTTTATTCATCTCTTCTTCAAGGATGATTAATTCTTTGTTTCGCGCACCAATAATTATCTTGACCTCGTTGCCAACTCTTTTTAGAGCTTGGGCAATCGGGTGCATTGGTGCTACTCCGACTCCACCGCCGACACAAACAACTTTACCGTATTTTTTAACATCGGTTGGATGTCCTAACGGTCCCAAAACGTTCTCAATCGTATCACCAACCTCTAAAAGGGCTAAGTTGTGAGTTGCCTCTCCTACCGCTTGGAAAACAATCGTAATTGAACCCTCTTCATTATCGGCATCTGCGATGGTAAGAGGTATTCTTTCCGAAAAATCTCCCCCCTGCTGCAATATGATAAATTGGCCTGCTTTCCGCTCTCTGGCAATATTAGGAGCCAAAATCTTCATTTTAAAAATTTCATTTGAGAGCTTTTGCTTATCCAGTATTTCAAACATACAACCTCCTGAAAAATGAGTATGTATAATATTTTTAAGAGAACATATCTCGTAAACTTCCTTTGATACACTACCAAAAATAAGAGCTTTGGGCAATTATTAAATTTGCCCAGGCTAACAATTAGTTTTTGATAAATATTTCATCCCTCAACTGCTGAAGAGAGAGGTACTAAATTCTTTATTTTTGTCTTATAGATCTTGCTAAACAAGATAATACTCATTGTAATTGAGACTAATTCAGAGAACAAAAACGAATACCAAGTAGCATTTAATCCCCACAACATTGAGAGTAAATAGGCAGATGGTAATAACACAACCAGCTGTCGGACAAGTGACATATAAAGACTGTAAACGCCTTTGCCAATCGCCTGAAAAGAAGAGCTTAGGATTATTCCTATGGCGGCAAAGGGGAAGTGGAAGCTGATTATTCTAAGCGCCAAAACTCCTACTTCCATAAGTTGGTCTGAGGCGTTAAACATCCTTAATAAAAACCGTGGTGCCAACTGAAACGTCAATGTACCGCCAACCATTACCGCAAAGGCAATAAAAATAGCAACTCTTATACTGTCAACTATCCTCTTTTTGTTTCTCGCTCCGTAGTTAAAAGCAACTATTGAGATAAGAGCACTGACGAGGCCAAAGACAGGCATAAAAATAAAGCTTTGTAGTTTGAAGTAGATTCCAAAAACAGCCACGGCTGTCGCACTGAAAGAGATTAGGATTGTATTCATGCCAACAGTCATCACCGAGCCTATTGATTGCATTATAATTGAGGGAAATCCTACCTTATAAATATCACCAATAATTCTTTTATCGGCTTTAAAATTTTTAAAATTAAAGTTGAGCTCTTTCGTTTTTCTTAACATCGTGAAGAATGCCAATATCATGGCACTCCACTGACCAATTACAGTGGCTAAAGCAGCTCCTGCTGTTCCCATTGCCGGTAAGCCGAACCACCCAAATATTAAAATTGGATCTAAGACTATATTAATAATTGCCCCAGTTGCCTGAGTTAGCATTGGACTGATTGTGTTTCCGGTTCCTTGCATTATCCTCTCACATATCAACTGAACAAAAACACCTAAGGAGAAAACGGTAACTATTGTAAGATACGATTGCCCCATCTGGATTATCTCTTGGTCTGCAGTAAACCATCTGAAAAATGGTTTTGAGATAATAAAACCAAAAATGGCAAACACTACTGAAATAACAAGGGCTAAAAAGATTCCGTTTAAGGCAACATTGGACGCTTCTTCAACTCTTTGAGCTCCCAACCGTCTCGATAAAAGGGAGTTTACCCCAATAGCAGTCCCAACCCCTATGGAGATAATAAGCATTTGTATCGGGAAGGCTAATGAGACTGAAGTCAGAGCTTTTTCACTTACTTGAGCGATAAAAATTGAGTCTACTACATTATAAAGGGCTTGGACCATCATCGATATCATGATTGGCAAACCCATTGATATTATCAGAGAGCCGACAGGACGTACGGCCATCTTATTTTCTGTAACAGATTGCATGAGAGCAAATCTACCCTATGAAAGGATTGTAGGCAACACCATTCAGCCCTAAAATTGATTTAGGGCTGAAAAGGTTAAAGTTTTAAACTTTGAAAGGGACGATTAGGTTAGGATCTAAGACTCTAAAAGTAAATGATTCTGTTATAAAAAGAGTCACCTCTTTTGAATCATGAAATTCATAACCTACGGCAAAGTCTTGTCCGATTGTCATTTCAAGGTTTTCATCGTCGTATGGTAAAAGGAAAGCTCCGTCCACGGCAAAACTGTGGATTACTTTTCCGCCGATTAGACGCTCTATCCTCTCCAAAATGGGAGTTCCTTGAACTACTTTGTTTAAGGCTAAATAGGCTTTTGTCCCAACTATCAACGAAATAGGACCACTGGTGTAGCTTGTGCGTAAAGTTACCAATCCTACAGAGACAGCCTCCATGATAGAGCTG
This sequence comes from Sphaerochaetaceae bacterium, assembly GCA_041678405.1. Lineage (GTDB taxonomy): Bacteria > Spirochaetota > Spirochaetia > Sphaerochaetales > Sphaerochaetaceae > JBAYOE01. The sequence continues at coordinate 3,291 of JBAYOE010000100.1, forward strand.
CCGTCTACACCAAAAGCAATCGGCTTGTGGTTGGAAGCCTCAGCAAGACCCACAATCCCACCGGCTTTATATCCGTTGTAAATTGCCTGCTCCTCAAAATCGGCAATTTTTTCAGCTGCGGCATCAAGAGCATCTAAGTCGATATCCTTTGCACCTCGGTTTAAATTATCCATCTCCCATCTATTCAGGCTGAAACGAACTCTGGCTTCACAAAGGGGGGCTATTTTATAGACTCCTACTTTGACATCCTGTTTTTCATCTACCAGATCAAGCCGCCCTTCGGTCACTGCTGTGTGGTTCCACCCTAAAGGACCGACAACCTTGACTACTTTTCGGGCACTTAAGCGGGATCGCAGTACCTCTGCAGCTCTGTTTTCAATCTCTTCCCATACGTGGGATGATAAGGGTGCCAACTCTTTTTTAAGCATATCCATCTCTATTCTCCTTTCATGTTTCCAATTGCAAGAGAGGCTCTACTGCCGGTACTCGATGAGCCAGTGGCTCCCTCTTCTAATTCTGTTATCGGGCCATCTGTAAAAAGATATGTTTTTAGCTCTTCATCCCACTTGTCCATATTGCGACGCAACCACTCAATTGTCATACAAGCATGCTCAATCTCTTCATCTCGGTTATGAGCCATAATAGCTTTCAATTCGGCATTTTTACTCGTATCTACCCTTTGGTTGTACCAGTCTATCGCTTCCAATTCTTCTTTTAGGCTTGCAATCGCTCTCGATATTTCTCGCGTTTTCTCATCTAAAACATCATAAGGTTCTGAATATGACATGTCTCCTCCTATAAACAGTTCTTAATTGCTGATTGACTTAGTATAACAAAGTTTTTTCCCATCAGCTAGTTTTCTTTATTTTAAATGACTGAGGCCGCTGCTTAGCGGCCTCCAAATCAATAAATCATTTTTCTGCATCGAAAGCGTGAGCTTCCTTCTCTTTCAGTTGCTGCTCAGGCCCCGGAGGAGCATAAATCACTATATAGGTAAGATCTTCGTCCGGATCAATTATCATATAGTGTGGTACCCCCTTTGGAGTAAATATTGCCACATTCGGTTCTATTTTATAGGGAACTCCGTCCATATAAAACGTACCGGTTCCGGAAAGAATATACCAACAATGCTCAACAGAATGGGAGTGCTCTTTTCCTACCCTTCCTGCTTTACTCGTATTTACTAAAAGAGAAAAGTGTTCTGCCCCGCTGATTTCTTTATCAATCAGAACTCTGAAAACACCTGCATTACCATGCAGTACTCCTGTATGAGCCTCTTCTAAACTAACAACTAACTTTTTATCCATCCTGGCTTCACCTCCTGCTTACCATAATTGAGTTGCAATTTCACTTTCATGTTTTTTATAATTAACATACGAGATTAAACCTAATAAAATAATTCCACCTATGTAGGAGTAAATAGAAGGAATAAACATCAATACAGCCCCTATACCGAGAGCAATTCTTACCCACACCGGCGCATAGTTAATCCAATAGCCTTGCATCATCCCTGCAAAGGCAGCTATTCCGATAAAGCTGGCTACAGAAGTTAATATAAAAGCAACCACAGACCCAGTCACAAGTAAAGGAGTGTAAATAAACAAGAGCGGAATTATAAACAGAGGCGATGCAAGTTTCAGTGAAGCCCATCCCGCATCCATCGGTTTACACCCCGCTATTGAAGAAGCTGCAAAGGCTACCAAACAAACAGGAGGGGTAACTCCACCTATGTTACAATACCAAAATACCAGTAAATGGGCAGCAACAAGACCGACGCCCAAGTTGGCAAGCGCAGGAACTGCCATAACTGCCAAAAGAATATAAGTTGCAGTGACAGTTACACCCATTCCGATGATATATCCACCGATTGCTATAAAGAGAATTGTAAACGGTAAAATTCCGCCGGAAAGAGAGATAACAAAAGCAGAGAATTTAACCCCTAAGCCTGTCATTGAGACTACCCCGACTATAATTCCGATAGAACCGGCTGTAGCAGCTACCGCTAAGGAAGTTTTTGCTGCGTCATATAAAGCCATTAAGAACCTCTTAGGGGTAATCCGATCTTCTTTTCTGAAAAAGCTGAGGGCGATACAGGCAACTATCGACCAAAAAGCTGCCAACTGAGGTGAAAATCCAATTAAAATCATTACAAATATTAAAATAATGGGCAGTAACAGATACCCCTCTTTCAGCAGGGTCTCTTTAATTGGAGGAAGCTCACTTTTAGCCATTCCCTTTATTCCCCTTCTGCAGGCGATAAAATGAACCATCATACCGACACCAAAGAAGTAGAGCAAAGCCGGAACGATAGATATTTTTACAATGTCCATATAAGGAGTCTGGGTAAAAGAGGCTATCAGGAAAGCCCCTGCCCCCATAATTGGTGGCATAAATTGCCCCCCGGTAGAGGCGGCTGCTTCAATTCCAGCGGCAATCTCAGCCCGATAGCCATGCTTTTTCATTATTGGAATTGTATAAGAGCCGGTCATTACGGCATTAGCTGCCGAAGAACCGGTAACGGATCCT
>JBAYOE010000101.1:0-5779 GCA_041678405.1 Sphaerochaetaceae bacterium
AAAAATCAGGATTGTAAAACCCTATATAGGTGGCGGTTTCGGTAACCGCCAAGATGCCTTAACAGAACCGTTAAATGCTTATCTGACAACCCGAGTCGGAGGAAGAGCCGTTAAGCTGGAATACACCAGAGAAGAGACATTCTCCTGTACCAGAGTCAGACACGCAATGAAATTTCACATAGTCTCATACATTAATAAAGACGGAACATTTGCCGCAAGGAAAATAAAAGCCTACTCCAATCAGGGAGGATACGCTTCCCATGCCCATGCTCTGGTGGCAAACGCCATCAACGGTTTTAGGATGATGTACCCCATCGGAGCAATCAAAGGAGAAGCTTATACAGTCTATACCAACATGGCCACAGGCGGAGCAATGCGGGCTTATGGAATTCCGCAAATCTCGTTTGCAATGGAGAGTCATATCGACGACATTGTCAGAGTCGGAGGTTTTGACCCAATAGAGTTCAGAAAAAAGAATATGATGAAACTAGGCTATGTAGATCCCATTACCACAATCACTTGCCATTCAACTGGCTTAAACGAGTGTATCGATATCGGAGAAAAACACCTGGATTATACAAAAAAGAGGAGAGAATATGCCAAACAAACCGGAGCTATCCGAAAAGGGGTTGGAATGGCAATATTCTGTTACAAATCGGGTGTTTATCCCATAAATTTGGAAACCAGTGCCGTCAGATTACTCCTCAATCAAGACGGCTCTGCTCAGCTTCAAATGGGAGCAACGGAAATTGGACAAGGTGCCGATACTGTCTTTTCAATGATGGCGGCAGAAACTATCGGCTTTACTGTCGATAAAATCCACCTTATAAGCAAACAAGATACCGATGTAACTCCGTACGATTCGGGTGCATACGGCTCAAGGCAAACGTATGTCAGCGGAATGGCAGTTAAAAAAACAGCTCAGCACTTCAAAGGAGAAATTCTAAAATATGCGGCAAAAATGTTGAACAAAGACCCATGGGATTTAGACATAATTGAAAACCAGGTAGTCCGAAAGAACAAAACAGAGAGCCTAATCTCAGTTGCCGATGTTGCTTTAGAAGCCTGTTACAGTTTGACCGACTCAGTTCACATTGCCAGTGAACAGACACACCATTGCACAGATAACACCTATGCTTTCGGAGTTTGTTTTGCCGATATAGAAGTAGACATACCGATGTGCCAAATTAAAGTACTCGACATCATAAACGTTCACGACTCGGGACAAATCATTAACTATCAAACTGCAGAAGGACAAGTCCACGGCGGAATGAGTATGGGTTTAGGTTATGGATTGACTGAGTTTTTGAAATTCGACCCCGAAACAGGAAGGATGTTAAACGACAACTTGCTTGATTATAAACTGATGACAGCCATTGACACTCCCGAACTTTACGCGGAATTTGTGATGCCCAACGACCCTACCGGTCCGTATGGAAATAAAGCCTTGGGAGAGCCTCCTACAATTCCGGTTGCCCCCGCTCTGCGCAATGCCCTTTTGAATGCCACCGGAGTTGCAATTAATTCCAACCCATTAAATCCCGAAAAACTGTTTTACGCCTTCAAAGCGGCGCAGCTGATTTAGGAGAAAAGAGAGATGTACGACTTTAACAATTTATATGAAGCATTCACACTTCAACAAGCTCTTGAACTGAAAAACAGATATCCCAAAGCTCTCTTATTAGCCGGCGGAAGCGATATCTTAATTAAACTTAGAGACGGCAAATACAGAGGTTGTGATTTAATCAGTATCTACACCGTGGATGAATTGAGGGGTATTGAGTTAACCGAAGACGGGACTCTAATAATTCGCCCCTTAACAAGTTTTACCGATGTTGTTGAAAATCCTTTAATAAAAAAATATATCCCAGTCCTAAGTGAAGCAGTAGAACAAATCGGAGCTCCACAGGTTCGCAATATTGGGACAATCGGGGGAAATATATGTAACGGAGTGACCAGTGCCGACAGTGCTTCAACACTTAAAGCTTACGATGCTCTTTTGACCATAGAGAGTGTTAACGGAAAAAGGGAGCTTCCCTATGCTGAATTTAACATAGCCCCCAACAAGGTAGATTTAAAAGAAAATGAGATTCTAACAGAGATAAAAATTCCAAAAAATAGTTGGCAATCGACTTACGGGCACTACATAAAATATGCCATGCGTAAAGCGATGGACATTGCAACCTTGGGCTGTTCGGTTAACGTTAGACTTTCTGAAGACAAAAAAGTTATTCAGAGAATCAGAATAGCATTCGGTGTTGCAGCCCCTACCCCCATTAGAGCTACGACAGCTGAAGCGGCTGCCACCGGAAAACAAATAAGTGAAAAGCTAATAACAACCATTAAAGAGAACTCGCTAAAAGATGTTATGCCCCGTAGCAGTTGGCGTGCTTCTAAAGAGTTTAGGCTCCATTTAATCCAAGAGCTCTCAGCTCGGGCTACCAGAGCTGCCATAAATAAAGCAGGAGGAGTTATAAATGATTAAAAAAAATGTAAGGTGCACAGTTAACGGAATAAAAAGAGAATATTTAATCGATATCAGATCCTCCCTGTTAGAGATGCTGAGAGGAAATGCCGGACTAGACAGCGTCAAACACGGCTGTGATGTTGGTGAATGCGGAGCATGTACCGTATTAATAGACGGAAAACCTTTTAACTCATGTATCTATTTAGCTGTTTGGGCAGAGGGAAAAAGTATTATGACATTAGAAGGATTGAGTGATAAAGAGGGGAATATCAGCGATATCCAACAAGCTTTCATTGACGAGGGGGCGGTTCAGTGTGGAATCTGTACCCCCGGCTTTATAATGGCTTCAATTCCGATTATTGAGAAGGAGAGTCCCTCTTCCCGTGAAGAGATTCGCAAACAGATTTCAGGCAATCTCTGTCGCTGCACCGGCTATGTTAAGATAGTAGATGCCATTGAAAAGACCCAGAGAAAGAGAATTGAACAACGGATATCTAACCTACAACAATCTCAGCCTCATAAGTAACTTCGTTTTTCATCGAGTTTGAGATAAGGCAGTGTCTTTCGGCTTTCTCTAAAAGTTTCAGAGCCTTTTCGGTATCTTCCTCTCTCTTTAAAGTTACTTTTGGGTAGAGTTTTATTTTATCAAAAGCCAACCCTTTGCCTACTGTTGCTAAAGTTCCGACCGCTTTGGATTCATAAGCTGTAAACTCCAACTTAGATTTTTCGGCAATTGCCAAAAACGTTGTCATAAAGCAGATTTCGGCAGCTCCGATATAAAAATGTTCCGGCGACCAAATATTAGGGTGCCCACCGGGAAACTGAATCGGAGTAGCCACCTCTATATCTTCCATACCGACACTGGAAAAAACCCCTTTGCGATTTTCTGTCCATTTTAAACTTGTCTCGTAGATATGTTCGTTTTCCATAAAGACCTCTCTTTCAAATATCTAAACTAATATACTGAGAAAGTTAACTTTTAACCACCATCAATTTGCAAATGACTTGCATTTATGTTTTTCTCTCTCTATATTCTACATATGAAAAAAACAGTAGTTCTTGTAATGCTCTTTCTGATCCTTGCTCTCTCTCTTTTTGCAAAAGGCGAAAAAGAGACTACAACAGCAAAACCGATTGTAGCAGTCAGTATTCAGCCGCAACAATTTGTTGTCGATAAAATAGGCGGAGATTTGGTTGAGACTCTTTTGTTGGTTGGGCCCGGACAGAATCCCCACTCTTATGAACCGACACCCCGCCAGATGGCCAATCTAAGTAATGCCAAAGTTTGGATTCTTTCTCAGACAGACTTTGAGTTGGCTCTGGTTCCAAAAATCAAAGCCCTTTATCCTAACTTGTTGTTGGTCGACGGAACCGAAGGGGTTAAGTTTCGCTATCTTGAAGAACACTCCCATAACGAAGATGAGCTCTCACACCATTTGATGGAATTAGACCGCCACACCTGGATGGGTAAAGAGCCGATGAAAATTTTGGCAAAACAAACTGCCAATGCCTTAATAAGCATTGATGAGTCCAACAGAGAAATTTATCTGAGAAATTTAGAAATCTATTTGGATGAGATTGATTCTCTCTTTACTTTGTTATCTGAGGAGATGAATCAGCTCTCAAATTCGACAGTTTTAGTTTATCATCCGTCGTTTGGATACCTTTTGGATGACTTTAACATTGAACAAAAAGCAATTGAGGTCGGAGGGAAAGAACCGACTCCAAAAGCATTGAATGAGCTGATTAAATTTGCAAAAGAGTCGAAAATAAAAACCCTTTTTGTACAGGCTCAATTTCCTTCAACTGCCGCAAAGAATGTAGCTGATGCAATCGGTGGGGCAGTAATACCGCTGGATCCGTTGGCATACGATTGGATAGAAAATATAAAACTGATAGCAAAAACCCTGCACCAATACCATAAGGAGTAACCGTTATGGCCCAACACCCTCAATTTCCGATAGTTTTGCAATTCGATAAAGTTGATTTCTCTTACGGAGATGTCAATGTCTTAAGGGAGAGCTCTTTTCATATCCACCAAGGCGAATTTGTTGCTTTGGTAGGTCCCAACGGGGCAGGTAAAACCACTATTTTAAAGTTAATACTGGGCTTGGCTGAAGCAACCGGCGGCAGTGTAAAACTGTTTGGTCTTCACCCAAAACATGGCAGGGAAAGAGTTGGATATGTCCCTCAACATGCCTCTTATGACCCAACATTTCCCATCTCTGTAGAAGAGGTTGTCAGAATGGGACGAGTCAAACCCTTTAAAAGAAGGTATTCGGCAAATGATGAGAAAGCGACAAGTGAAGCTTTAGAGGTGATGGAATTAACAGATTTAGCCAAACGTCACTATACAAATTTATCAGGGGGACAAAGAAGAAGAGTTTTAGTTGCCAGGGCTTTAAGCACCCAACCCCAGATGCTTATATTAGACGAACCAACCTCCAATATGGACGCAGAGAGTGAAAAAAGACTCTTTAATGCCCTTGGAAATCTGAAAGGAAACACCACCATCTTAATAGTTACCCATGATACGGGCTTTGTTTCAGCTTTGACTGACAGGGTTCTCTGTGTAAGCGGCGGTGATTTTGTGAGAGGCAGAAAAATAGTTCAACACCCGGTCACTGCCACAACAGAGGCCCCCAATGAGCTTTTTGGCGGTTCGGCTGTGAAAGTTCTCCACGATGATGAAATAGATTCAGATTACTGTTTCCAAAGGAAAAATTCACTATGATTAGTTTTTTTGAAGCACTGTTTAACCCCTTGATGCCTTTTTTAAGAAACGCCCTTCTGGCGGCACTGCTCTCTTCTGTTTTATTCGGGGTGTTGGGAACAATCGTCACAGTCAAAAGAATTGCCTCCCTTGCCGGAGCAATCAGTCATGCTGTACTGGGAGGAATCGGCTTAGCTCTTTTTCTCTCTTCAACACAGTTAGTCCCCTCTTTTTCTCCCATGGTAGGAGCCATCTTATTTGCCCTTCTGGCTGCTTTAATCATCGGACTTGTCTCACTGAAGGCAAAACAGAGAGAAGATACTGTAATAAATGCCATATGGGCAATCGGAATGAGTCTGGGGGTTTTGTTTATGGCAAAGACTCCCGGCTACACCGATCCGACAAGTTACCTCTTTGGGAACATCCTGTTGGTCTCTTCAACCGACCTCTGGCTGATGGCTGTTTTAGACATACTTCTGCTTATTTTCATATGGCTTTTTTACCCGCAGCTGGAAGCGACCTCTTTTGACGGAGAGTTTGCCCAAGTCAGAGGAATTTCGACCAATGTGGTTTTTATCCTTATACTCAGTATCACAGCA
>JBAYOE010000102.1:0-5751 GCA_041678405.1 Sphaerochaetaceae bacterium
TTCGTTAAAAGCTTTTATTATTGTTGCTTATGGGGCGGGCAATCTCCCGACAAGCACCGAAGTCGGTCTGGTGGATTTTGTAAAAGAGGCTATAGAAAGAGAAAAGATTGTCGCAGTAAATACACAGTGCCGGCATGGCAGAGTTTCGCTGAACATCTATGAAAGTGCCAGGAAAATCAAAGAGTTGGGCTCAATCAGTTGCCTGGATATGACTATTGAAGCCTCAACAATGAAACTTAACTACCTCTTAAGCAAATACCCCGACGACCCCAATATGGTAAAAACCCTTTTTACAAAAAATATTGCCGGGGAACTGACTGAAGAGAAGTAGACTCTTTTAATCTTATCGGTTATTGATATACCTAAACAGAAAGGAAAAACATGCTGCACCAATTACTTCGCCTTTTAAAGTTATTTTTAGGTTTGTTTCTTTATGCTTTGGGGATAGTTCTCACTATGAAAGCCAATGTCGGCTATGCCCCTTGGGAAGTTTTTCATGCCGGGATAGCCAACGTTCTTAATCTTCAGATAGGGACTGTAGTAATTATCTTTGGTCTCCTATTTGGGTTGATAGCATTTATCTTTGGTGAAAAAATTGGGCTGGGAACCCTCTTTAACATCATTTTTATTGGGATGTTTATGAACGGACTCCTAAACAGTTCCCTGTTTGTTGAAAGCAAGAATCTTATTAGTGCTTATGCACAACTGATTGTAGGGCTTTTTGTAATCTCTTTTGCCACCTTTTTTTATATCTCAAGCGGATTTGGAGCCGGACCACGGGACAGTATCATGGTGTTAATAGCCAGAAAAACTAATATAGGGGTAGGATATTGTCGAATTGCCATTGAAGTTGCAGCTACTTTAATCGGAGCTCTTTTGGGGGGAATGTTGGGCTGGGGTACCCTTGTGAGTGCTCTGCTTATAGGGTTTTGTATCCAGATAACATTTAAAATTTTACGCTTTGATCCCCGCTTGGTTGAACATGAGGATCTTTTGGCCAGTTTAAGTAGTATAATAAAAGTCTTTGGAAATTAAACAATAGACTGTTGAACTATCGGTGAATGTAGTATCATCGTCACAGTATCCAACAAAAAAGTCTATAATCTTGTGGGGGACATAATGAAACGAGTTCTTATAGCAACAATTTTGGTATTATTCTCTTTGCAAACAATTTTGGCTTCTGCTTTTGTGGGCACTGTTTTAACGAACGTTATTAGCATCGGCTTCGATTTAGCTACAACCAAAAGAGTTACTAAATTTGATATAGACGGAGAGAAAATAAATATTGGGGGAATCTCTATCAAAGGTCTTAAGAAAAGCATCTCCTCATACGATTTTTCTTCTGTGGGGTTTGGAGACCGCTATAGCCTTTATGAGAAAGCCAAAGCACCTATCACTTGGCCCATGATAAGCAACGTGCTTTTGGGATATGGAAAAGGTTCAAAAAGTCAGGGGGATTTAGGGGGCGAGCTTTTTGGCTTAATAAGTGATTGGACAAGTTTGGGAATTATTGCCACCGGAATAATTTTGTATACCGTTGATATATTTATTACGGGCGGATTGGTAGCTATGTTTGGCGGAGAGTATCAATTTAACGACCCCACTAACGAGCTGCAACAGACAGCCAGGGGACTGCTTGCCGGCGGCTTTATCACCCTTGGAGCGACCCGTTTGGCACAACTTTTTATCCCATTATCCTACGGTTTGAGGTACAACAAAGTACTTAGATCCTCTTTGGGGGTAAATAAAGACAAAAGCGATGCTTTTGGACTCTCTTTATCGGTTGTACCGGCAATTGTTATAAACGATAATTCACAGGTTGGATTAAACTTAGTGGCAAAGCTTACATTCTAATTTTAACAATTTTTAAAAAAGTGACAAAATAAACTCTTTTCTCATTGTGTTTCTATTTACAGAAACATAAAAATAAATTACCATCCTCCTATAAAAAGGGGGTTTTGATATGAGGAGGTTTGTAGCACTCACTTTGCTTCTTTTAATTGGGTTTACGGTTATGGCCAAAGGAGTAAGTGAAAAGAAAGAGGTTTTTAGAATTGGAATATCTAAAATCGTTGTTCATCCTGCTTTGGATGCAATTGAAAAGGGGATGAGAGATTATTTGGATGAGATGGGTATTGTTGCTACCTACGATGTCCAAAGTGCAAACGGTGATGTGACTGCGGCAATGCAGATTGCCCAAAAATTCAAAAGTGACAATGTCGATTTGGCTTTGGGGATTGCGACACCCACCACCCAAGCTTTAGCCAATACATTAAAAACAACACCGATAATTTTTGGAGGTATCACCGACCCTTTGGAAGCAGCAATAGTTCCCACCTATGAACCCAACGATGGAAATGTGGGTGGTATCAGCGATTTAAGTCCTGTTTATGAACAGATAAAATTGTTCAGTGAGTTGACAAAAGCAAAAAGGATTGGAATTGTGTTTAGCAGCGGTGAAGCTAACGGAGTTCAACTTAGAAACTTAGTTGAAGAGGCAACAAAAAAACTGAATTTAGAGTTTGTCGAAGCCGGAATCACTAATTCATCAGAGGTAAAAAGTGCCTTACTCTCAATAACCAAAAGAATTGATGGACTTTATATCGGGACAGACAATACAGTTGTATCGGCAATAGCTTCGATAAACGAGGTCACTTCCAAAGAGAATATTCCATTTTTTACGGCAGATCCGACAAGTGCCGAAAATTTAGATTTTTTTATGGTTTGGGGTTTTGATTATTACAAACACGGACGAAAGGCGGGAGAAGCAGCTTATCAGGTGCTCAGCAAACAAAAAACAGCCGGAGAAATCGGAACTGTATTTACCACTGATCCAAAAGAGTTTGAACTCTGGTTTAATTTAGATGTGGCGGAGAAACTGAACATAACAATCCCACAGAAGCTCTTAGAATCAGCTTCGGTTTTAATAAAAGATAACAAGAAGATTGTTCAGTAGAAATTCGTTTAAAACAACTAGAAATTATTCTTAAAGCTTGCTAAGGGGTTTCTTATTAGCTAGAATTAATTTGCTTTTGCACCAAAACAGAGAAAAAAGATGGAATTGTATTATAAACTGCTATTAAAAACCCCTTTATTTGCCGAACTGACAATTAATGAGTTACCCCACATGCTTGAGTGTCTAAATGCCTCGGTAAAAAGCTACGGTGAAGGCCAATTTATTATAGGGGAAACCGATATTAATGAGGATATAGGATTAGTTCTAAGCGGAGAGGTGCAAATATTGACAATCGACATTTTAGGCAACAGGTCAATAACTGCCGTATTGGGATTGGGCGAGGTATTTGGTCAAGTCTCTGCCGGCAATCAAAACTTAATTAGCCCAGTCTCTGTTGTAGCAGTTAATGAGTGTGATATCCTCCATTTAAAATTCCATAAATTAGTATCTCCATGTACAAGAGCCTGTTCTTTTCACTCAAGAGTCATCGAAAATATGATGAATATTCTAGGTCAAAGAAATTTAATGATGAATCGCAAGTTGGCAATTCTCAGCCAAAGGAGTATCCGAGAAAAATTATTGACCTTTTTGTCGTTCCAATACCAAGACGAAAAGTCAAGAAAGTTTACAATTGCTTTTAACCGAGATGAATTAGCCGACTATTTGTGCGTTAACAGAAGTGCCCTTTCCAGAGAGATTTCGGCAATGGTCGAAGATGGTCTTATAACTACTTACCGTAACAATTTTATTCTGCATGAACCCTATTGACAGCCCAAGACGCTCTCTCTTATTTCTAGAGCCATCTGATGCCAAGATCTTTCCAGTCCAATTCGGTCTCCCGAACCGCTCTTTATTTCAGAAGGAGGTCTCCCATACACTTCAGTGCTTGCCAAGGGGGTATCATCGCCGACTTCAAAAAGGGTAAGGATTTTGTCGATTCTATAAGCAAGGGCCCCGTCGGTGTATTGGCCCAATAGCGTTGTCTTATTTGAAATTACGATAAGTGCATCCACTTCATCAATTGAAAAATTGTCACTGATATGCCTGTAGTATGAAACTTTGTTTGTTGAATCAATTTCTGCAAATAAGATATTTTTATGGGGGTATTTGTAGAAAAGTTCGCCTGAAGTTCTACCGTTGTCACGCTCTAAGATAAAAGAGTTGTATTTTTCAGCGAATGCTTCTGTTTGGTCAAAATCAAATTTAACAAATTTGATTCCTCCGTCAGTAATTGTCTCGCCCAAAAGGGCGCCTCGTTTCCCATTAATTAAATCAATAACATAAATTGAGTTTTTATCGTAATCGTTTTCATAAAAAATTTTGAACTCAGTTACAGTTAATGAGGATGCTTTGTCATCGCTGAGCTTAACAATACCGCTTCCGTCTAAATTACTGAGATAGATTCCCCCCTCTTTGCGGGTGACAACAAGAAAATTTTGCCAAAATGCGTATTTATCCACTGCCTGATAAGTCGCTATCTGTGCAATTCCCCCAATTATAGGCTCCCGATACAAATTATTTCCGACTTTATAGAAAAAATAATTTCCCGATACCTCTATATCTTTATAAGGCCCTCCGACTACTTTTCTTACTATCTTATCCTCTTCCAAATCAATTTGTCTGATTGTTGTCGGATTTTGGATATTGTTGAGAGTAAAAGCTGATTTCTCATTAACATGAAACAAAACACCCGAGCCAAAGAAGATTATTTCAGAATCGACTTCATTTGGTTGAATTAAACTGAGTTTGTATAAGTCTCCCTCATTCAGTGTTGAGACGTAGAAGACCTCTTTTAAAAGATGAGCTTGGCTTAGTGGGATATCAAAAAGAGCTTCTGTTTCGTAAGTCTCCAAATCTAAATAGTACAACTTGTTTCTATCCCACTCGTTAAGATAATAAAGATGATTTTGTCTGATACCGATTAGCTTACCTCTTAACTCGGCCACAAATTCATTAGACACTATAACAGATCCAATTTGTTTCTCTAGAAGGTGTTGAAGATAGTAACTTTTAGGGCCTTCTTCAAAGCTCATTGTATTGATGAAGTAAATATCGTTACCGTCACTTAGGATGTGCGAACCGTTACGGGTGTTGGAAAAGGAGTTGCCTCTGTCCAAATATAAACTATCGAAAATTTGAGTGTTTAAGACAGTGTCTATTTGCATAGCCATTTTACCGTCGATAATAATACGGTCGGTGTATTTGCAACTGCTCAGACTTAAAAGAACGACAAGCACAATGATTATTGCTTTAAAAAATTTTTTATCCACTAAAACCTATCCTCTGCCAACATCTAGATGGTAGCATGCTCTTTAAAAGGGTAAAAGAAAAAACACCTCCATTGTCGTTATATAAGGGCTATTTTTAGCCTTTGCACATAATTTGAAAGTTTATCATGGTTGTATTTTATATGCTGTTCCCTTTTTGGCAACTCTTTGCAGTGAGCTTGAATGAAGGCTATCAAAGCATTGGAGAGCTCTTTTTGCTCACTGATAAAGACCATACGGGGAGTATGGTGCTTTAAGACAACCAATGAAGAATCATGCATTCCAAATATTGGTAAACTAACTAGGAGTTGTTTGTTGGGAATTATAACTAATTTTAAATTTTCGTACTCTTTAGTTAGGTTTGAAATCTCAGTGAGGTGATCTAAAAATTCTTTAGGTTCATATGTTATTGGGTTTTGAAATAACAACTGTGCCACAATATTGATTGTATTTGATTTTAGTATTTCACTTAAACGGGGTAATGAGATTACAAAAGTAAAATTTCTTATTTTAAGGTTTTGTTTAAAA